>RKRU01000053.1 GCA_007571225.1 Nitrosopumilaceae archaeon
CGGGAGGCCGGATGTCTGCAATGAGTGGCCGGACGCCATTGTTAAAAAAAGCTTGATAAATGGCCTTGTTACCATTTCTGCAAATTGGTTCGCATAGAGGCCCCCGCATCGCTTGAGAGTTTCAGAAGGTTTGTTATATTCAGCACATGTAGATCATATGCGCCCAGAAGCTACATAGACGACTCTGAGATCTTTGCAGAGAGAGAGGAGTCAAACGGCGGAATCTACGTGGAGGCAGCAGACAAGGTTACCCTGAAGAAGGTCAGGGATGTGACGTTTGTCAATGCACGTGACGTACTCGGAGTCATATACAAGTCAAAGAGTGGCAATACGGATCTAAAGTGGCGGCAGATACGAAGGTTCAATGGGAAGGTCACAGGAGAGGTCTCCTCAAACTCCTTGGCAAACCTGTCCGAGTCAGGTGTTCTGACCACCGAATGGGTGAGGGAGTACCTAAAGGGCAGGATCGACGGGAATAATTAGACCGATCCAGATTACATATAGTTAAACGATCGTCGGATGGATCACCGATAGACGATAATGATTGTCAAAATGGTGGACGACAAGACCACGTTGCACATAACTACAGAGGACGCAGATGACCTGCTAAATCTGCGCAGGGTGCTAAAGTCCGGCTACACCGTAACTGGTCACACAACACGCGTCCTCAAGCGGGAGAGAGATTATTCGCGGCCCGACAGGGGCGAGCGCGTAAGGATCAGGGTCTCAATTGTAGTAGGAAAGATCTCTCTTGACGGGACGCTTGAGAGGCTGCGGATAAACGGGACGGTATCGGAGTCAAACAACGACTCTGTTCCGCACGGAACGCACCATTCGATTACGGTGACTGTAGGGGACTGCATTATAATTTCAAAGGAAAAAAGGTCTGGGAGATGGTCGCCTGCAGAACTGAAGATTCTGAGGCGCTCTGCAGGGGGGGAATCGGGCGGAGATGGAAGCTTTCTTGTAGTGGCCATAGACTCAAACGACTGCGGAATTGCAAGACTGCGCGGCACACACCTAGACATCTCACCTAACATATACTCCGGCAGGGGAGGCAAGCGGTACAATACCAATTACAGGATAGAGGGATTCTTTGAGTCGATACTTGGGGGGATGAACTCCATGTTCAAGGACGGTGACAGGATCATCTTGTTTGGGCCTGGAAATACAAAGAGAAGACTTGCAAACTACATAAGCACAAAACCCGCTCATGTCCAGAGGTATGGCAGTATGAGTATAGTAGAGGGGGTGGATTCGGGCGGAGAGGACGGGATCTACACGTTTACAAGATCAGACGTTATGCGAAAGACAATTGCAGGCAGCAAGCTGGCCACCGTATCGCAGATCATAGACGAGATTATGGAACGGGCCCATAAAAAGAGCACAAAATATGCAATGGGGTATGAGGAGACCCTTACAGCCGCCAAGATGGGCGCAATAGACGCGCTGGTATTCGCCGACGGGGCACTCAAAGAACACGATGACGAGCAGAGGATAATAGACCTGCTCAACATGGCAGAGTCCGGCGGGGCCAGGGTGTACAGCGTAGACTCGACTACGGACATGGGGCTCAGAACATCCGGGCTTGGAGGGATAGTGGCACTGCTCAGGTATGCCGTGTGATACGAAGTGTGTGATACGAAATGACATGATCGTCTCTATCACGACTGCTGCTGCGTATCTACTGCCGCTGGTTCTATCCCCCAGTGGCCCAGCGACATCCACCGCAGGTACGGCTCGTTGATATCAGATATTGGGATCTCTGCGATCTCTGGAACATCATACGGATGAGTCTCCCCTATCCTCTTCTTCAGATCAGTCCGTCTGCCTGATGTGGTCTTGAATATCGCCAGATGTTCGGCCTCGCCCTCCACAACCTCACCCTTCCACGAATAAAACGAGGAGACGGCCGATATGTTTACGCAGGCTGCAATCCCGGCCCCAACTAGTTCGGAGGCTATCTTAGACACGGTCTCCCTGTCAGGATACGTGGAGATTATCATGACCGGCGTTTCCGTACTGCTAACCATAGTAACCGATAAATGTCGGCGACATAAAAAATTAACAACTAGTTGGAACTTGATTTTATAGCTCAGAATGCCATAATCTATGTACTAATCGCATGGGTAGTGGCGCTAGTAGTGGCAAAGGTGATGAAGCTCGACAAGCACGGGTTTGACATAAAGGCGTACAGCATCACATACAAGAACAGTAGAGTCAACTCCGTCCTGATACGCATGCTGGGCCGTACAAGAAGGGGCATCAGGGTGTTTGCAGACGTAAGCGTGGTTGCAGGATTTCTGATGATGGGTTTTGCATTCTGGTTTCTGTTGAACAACGTAACAAACTTCTTCGTCGCACAGTCCGAGTTTGCAGAACTGACCGTACTGATACCTGGCGTCACGCTCACCTCCGCCTCGGCAATCATGTACTTTCTACTCTCCATACCCATAGTACTGATAGTACATGAGGGCGCTCACGGAATAGTCGCAGCACTTGAAAAGATAAGGATCAAGACTGGCGGCTTTGCCATCTTCATTGCCATGTTTGCAGGATTTGTGGAGCCCGATGAGGATGAGTTCAAGAGAGCAAAGAGGATCTCAAAGCTGAGGGTGATAGGGGCGGGAGCCACCTCCAATGTCATATTTGCATTTGCGCTAGGTGCGATCCTGTTGACAAATCCAATGTTTGCCATTGTACTGCCCGAGCCGTTTCTGAGCCTGTTCTACGAGGCTCCAGAGGGGGTGCTTGTACTCTCTATAATAGAAGGCTCTGGTGCCGAAAGCGCTGGAATGATGGCAGGAGACATCATAACAGACATCGACGGCGCCCCCATAACAACACCACTTGACTTTCCGTTACTAGAACCCGGCCAGATATCAGATGTGGATGTGATCAGGGACGGCCAGAACATCTCGTTTGCGGTTCCAATTACGCCCTCGCCAGATGATCCAGAGAGGGGGCTGATCGGTATCATGAGGGACAACTCGCTTGCATACACACCGGTATTGAACTTTATCGAGTGGAACGATCCTGCAGTCTCCATGTTTCTGTTGTGGTTGTGGATGATCTCTTTCTTCATAGGGATAATCAACATGCTTCCCCTGCCCATACTAGACGGCGGCAAGTTCATCCACAGTATAATAGACGAGAGGATCCCAGAGAATACGGTCAGGGGCATAATGTGGGGGATTTACGCATTCACGTTTGTGCTCTTTATACTGAACATCGCACTCTCATACGTAAAGTCCGGATGGTTCACCATATGAGGGATGCAGACGGCACCGTTGGCTCCTCCCACCTCATGCAGTCTGCTATAAAAAAACACCACACTGGGAACTATTGTGACGGATGCGAGGAGGAGCCCGTCGCGTACGTACGCAAGTATTCAGGACAGGGCCTCTGCACGGCATGCTTTAGAAGGTCCATATCAAGAAAGACCGCCAAGACGATCTCAAAGTACGACATGATTGGAAACGGCGACAGGGTTGCAGTGGCAGTCTCTGGAGGCAAGGACTCGCTTGCGCTGCTGCACATAATACACGAGATATCCCAGACTCGCAACTTTGAGATCGTTGCTATAACCATAGACGAGGGGATCCCCGGATACCGCAACGAGGCGCTCGACATAGTTGCCAGTGAATGCGATGCCCTGAATATCAGGCAGACAACGTATGCCTACAAGGACCTATTTGATATGACCCTAGAGGAATCACTGAACATGAGGAGTGGCAACAGCATCAATGGCAAGAAGATCTCCTCCTGTACCATATGCGGCATCCTTAGAAGAAGGGCAATCGACATTGCGGCAAGGGACGTAAATGCAGATGTGGTGGCAACGGGGCACAATCTTGACGACATGCTACAGACGTTTCTTATCAACATGCTATCAGGGGATACAGACAAGATAGCTTGGATGAGCCCCAGAAACAGGAACGATGGAGGGGGCGGAAAGACAGGCATGGGAAGAATAAAACCATTCTGTGAGATATACGAATCTGAGATCGTCTTTTACGCATATGCAAGCAACCTGCCGTTTCAGCAAGAGTCATGTCCACACATGAATGAGGGTATACGGACCGAGATTCGTGAATTTTTTAACTCCCTAGAGGCAGGTCACAGCGGAATCAAGAACAGCATGTATGCTTCCGTGCTCCGAATGATACAAGCAGCTGGCCAAGTAAGCGGTGGTAGTGACAACAGAAGTAGTAGTAGTAGTAGTAGTGGCAACAGGCCGCCAAGGCCGCGCAAGCAGAGGAGAACATGCAGTAGATGCGGCGCAGACTGTACAGGCAACAACAGCTGCTCCGCATGCGACGTGATCACCAAGCTGGCAGGGGACCGGAAACCCTAATGCAAATATAACATGGGTATTTACCATAAACTGGTAGCAGGTAGGATTTGGGTGCCAGCCGTGCCCTGTTCTGAAACCGGCTATACGCAGAGATCAGTAACCGTCGGGTAAATCTCCAGATGGGCAGTTCCCGCATGGCGTGCGGAAATGAAATCACGCCGGGGCGGGTGGTTGCAAGGCTGGAAACATTCGAAGGAATGACTTCCAAGCCTGAGCTATCGAAAGGGACTAGGTCCGGGAGGGAGCAATCCTAAGGTGGAGCTTCCACGCTTCTCCGTCAACGTGGCGGATCTTGTACGCCTTGAGATGGGGCTGTCTGTCTGGACTGGAACCGACGGAGCTGCTACCTTATTAAAGCGACATATGCAATGCCACGTATGATTCCAATCGGAGGGGAAAGCGGGCGCGGCAGCTATGCCGAGTTCAGGGTACGGCAGATTGCAGAAGAAGAGATGAGGACCACATTTGACGATCTCCGCGAGTTCTGTCTCTCCCTTGGCAGCGACGTGATCGAGGATGTACGGCCACACAGGGTGGTCTTCTGCAAGTCCATGAACACGCGATGGTTTGTCGATGCCAAGCCGGAGGCAGGAACAATTACAGTCAAGACAAGGGAGGGATGGAGGGATCCGGTAAGGACCACGATCATAAAGGATAGAGGCGACTGGCTGCAGGACTTGAGGGACACAATTACACAGGCGCATGCCAAAATACGTTAGGATCTTCTCCTGTCGAATACAAGATTGTGAATGTGAATGTGAATGTGAATGTGATGGTTATGGCATTGCGATTACGATCATCCGGCCGCATCAGTACCGGACATCAAATGCGGTAAAATCCCCCACGATCTTTTCGTTTCGTATAACCACATCCTCAACCCTTGCATTTGCAGGTCCCGCATGGGCCCACTCTATTACCCTGTCTAGGTTCTCCTCGTTTCCCTCCAGCACGGCCTCGACGCGTCCGTCGTCCAGATTCCGTACCCATCCCAGTATCAAATTCTTCTTTGCAACCACCTTCAGTGCTTGGCGGAAGAAGACCCCCTGTACCCGGCCCGTAACAAATATCCGCACTCTGCGATCTGCCATCATTATTGATCCCATATGTTGTTCTTAATCAATTTTAGTCCGGTGCGGCGGGCACCAAGATCAGAAGGTCAACTAGCATCGTTGTAAAACTGCCATGTATCAACTGCGGCCCACCATACACATTCTCCCGTAGTGCATAAAACCCGTGAAATGCCCGACGCATACGTGTAAACGGCATACAGCGTTGCAGATGCGCAACAAAACCATCATACAGCAACTTTTGTAAGAATCTATTACTATATTGATTGAAAATTTTTGACAATTGGGTTTAAATCTAGATTTCAAAACATATAGTCATGAAAGGAAAAAGATCCCGACGAATTCCGATAGGCGACGAATTTTTGCACGACTACAAGGTGTCGGACCTGCAAAGAATGCACAAGGAGGAGACCAATCCTAAGGCCAAGATCCGGCTGTTGATATACATACAGAGAAAGCGAAACATGGCAATATTCGAGATTGCCGAAATGTTCAATATATCGTTTAGGACAACACAAGAATGGCTCCTCAACGCCGCTAGGCGCGGCATAGATGCAAGGTACAACAGAAAGCCAACTGGTGTCCCGGCCAAGCTGAATAAGAAGCAGATGGACCAGCTCAAGGCAGACATTGCGGCCGGATCCCACAGTTGTGGGTTCCAGTCTGAGTCGTGGACATCAAAGATGGTGGTTGTTCACATCAAAAACAGATTTGGTGTGGAGTATGCACCCACCAGCATCCCCCGCATACTGAACAGACTGGGTTTCTCATACAGGAAACGTACAGCAGGGCATTCAAAGACGACCGACGAACCCAGATTGGGCCAGACAACGAATCAAAACTGATGTACATGCCTAGCGGCAGTTGGCAAACGGCGGCCGCCTGTTCTGTAGCCGTCTCCTGACATTGTAACCGTCCACACGACTGGTGTTAGGTGTGTTTACTGTTTGGGTCCCCCGTAAGAGATTAACACCGTCTCCCCACCCTCCTCAATACCATTTAGATTCAACATAAATGATCTGCGGAATTTGCATCCGGGATCAGTCATTTGGGACCTAGACGGTGGCTAGGTGCTTATAAAGGGGGCAGCCTCCTACTTTGTACCAATCATAAACTTAAAATCCCTTTCTACAACTGCAACGATCACATTGGGAAAAAGACCGTTAGTAAGACGACGTGGCCGAGGGGGAAACCAGTTCAGGGCCTCCTTTGCCGGAAAAGTAGGGTCAAAGGCGATCTATCCTAGATTTGCGCTGTCAGAACAGCATGCAGGCAAGGTGATTGACCTTGTGCATGAGAGCGGCCGCGATGCACCACTATCCAAGATCAGGTTTGAGGACGGCTCCATATCCTTTGTTCCGGCCGTGTTAGGCACGACTGTGGGAACCGTACTACAGTTTGGTCTAAAATCCGATATAACCGATGGCAATGTCATAAGCGTCCAAAACATACCGGACGGCACGCTCGTATGCAACATAGAGAAACATTTTGGCGACGGAGGGGCAATAGTAAAAGCCGCAGGAACAAACGCAACCATCTTCTCCCACGGAGACGAGGGGGTCACGGTCAAGCTTCCTTCCGGCAAGTTTACCACATTGAATCCAAAGAACAGGGCCATGATAGGCACGCTTGCAGGCGGCGGCGTAAGCGAGAGGCCGTTTATGAGTGCCGGCGGCAAGTGGCGAAAGTTCCGTTCCAAGGGCAAAAAATATCCCATAGTTCGCGGTGTGGCCCAGGCCGCATATGTACACCCGCACGGAGGTGGAAGACACCAACACGTGGGTCAGAGTTCAACTGTATCACGTGACGCGCCTCCGGGAGCCAAGGTGGGTAGCATCGCGGCAAGAAAGACCGGCAGAGCAAGAATAAAGGTAAGACGATAAGAA
>RKRU01000087.1 GCA_007571225.1 Nitrosopumilaceae archaeon
TGTTCTGCCACATATGCAGTGACTCCAGACCCACCGGTTATGTCAAGTACGAGATCCCCCACATCAGAGCACATCAACATGCAGTTCTTGACGACATCAGACTTTGTCTCTACTGCATAATTCTTGCTATTGAGCTGCATTCCCTCCCAGATATTTAAGAAAAGTTTTGGTGAATCTTCTGGATAGGTAATATACCTAACAGAATTTCTGGTAAAATAGAGTCTATCGTTGTTGTACAATGCATCCAATTCATCATGACCAAGTCTCCAGTGACTCCCACTCAGAGGAGAATACGTTTTACCATTTGGAAAGGTGTGTGGGTTGGATCGACTTGTAGTAGATGTACCCTGCGACTGAATTGATATGGTTGTACAATAACGTGAATCTTTTGGAATTTTTCCATCTTTGGGGGCAGCAATTATAGTACCATCCTTTAATTGAATCTGTGGATATGATGTCTTTAGTAATTTATCGGTTCGTTCTTTCCACAGTCGGTTGAATGTTGCGTTTTTCTTGTCCTTGGCATACCAGAGTATATAATCATATGGATTCGGTCTGTCACCAGCACCGGCACCTCCTTTGGTTCTAAATAGGATTTGCCACATAAAATTTTCAGGGCCAAACACCTCGTCAAGCAAGAGCCGTATACGGTGTTGGTTCTCAGTGGATATCTGTACAAAGATTGAACCTGTATCGGCCAATAGATCCTTTGCTAGTATCAGTCTCTTTCGAATCATGGCCAGGTACGAGTGGATGCCCATCTCCCAGGTGTCCCGAAACGCCTTGATCTGCTCTGGACGCCTCTCGACGTTCTGGACATTGTCTTTTACGCTAGTGTTAAACAGACGCGGCTGAAAATTACTATTGTATTTTATGCCGTATGGTGGATCAAAGTATACCATCTGAACACGGCCTGCCATACCCTCCTTTTCTAGGAGCGAGTTCATTACTAGGAGCGAGTCACCTGCGATCACTCGGTTTGTCCAGCCGTCCTCATGCTCATAAAACTCCAAAGCCTCATGATATGGACGAGTATTTCCAAAAAAATCATCAAGTGTGGATCTTTTCGCCGCAGTTGAATTAAGTACGAGTGATGGATGTACCTGTTCATGAACATATAATGGAACGATGTCAACAGTAAGTTCGTCTGATTTGTCACGATCCCTGAAGAGCAAAATTGGAGAATCATACGGATCGAGCTCTGCATGATATGTTTTTGGTGCAGGGTTGTCACTGGTGAGGTTGCGATCTAGTCCCGCTGCAGGATTGTTTTTACGCTTTTCCTTGGTGTGACGGTAGTCGCTTATATCCTTGATGGGCTTTTTTGCGTGCTTGCCCATCAGGGCCGGCACTCCGCATTATCGTTATAATATGAAGAGGATATGAAGAGGATATGAAGATAAATACGCCATATACATGTGGTCGTTTATCACAGTACTTATTAAATCATTGTAAAGATGCGGCGGGAATTACATACAAAAGTTCAGAGCTGTACGATAACCCAATTCTTCTGAGAATTTGATGGTGTAAAGGGGTATGGCATGAGAAGTGATATTGTCTAAGACGGGTCAGTGCCTGTCTGAGACTAGGCCAGTCGCCATATTTTGGATAGAACCGATGGGACTACAGCCTACAAATACTCATACCGGCCAATCCTGCACGCAGGTATAAAACGAGGCATGTTCAGGACACCTTATGACCCACAGAGTGGCAGTACTGGATCAGGACTTGTGCCAGCCCCGCAAGTGTGGACTGGAGTGCATAAAATACTGTCCAGTCAACAAATCTGGAGCCGACTGCATAGTCCTTGATGATGCGACCAAAAAGGCAGTCATTGACGAACAGATCTGCAATGGTTGTGGAATATGCGTCAAGGTGTGTCCGTTTGAGGCCATAACGATAGTCAACCTGGCAGAAGAGCTTGCGACTGACAAGGTGCACCAGTACGGCCCCAACTCGTTTAGGCTGTACAGGCTGCCGGTACCCAGAAAGGGTGAGGTCCTAGGACTGCTTGGACGAAACGGCATGGGAAAGAGTACAATAGTCAGCATCCTCTCTGGAAACCTAAAGCCCAACTTGGGCCGGTACGACGATCCTCCACACTGGGATGAGATCCTCAAGTATTACGGCGGTACCGAACTGAAGAGGCATTTTGAGCGCATAATGAACGGCGAGATTACAGCCTCTATAAAGCCGCAGCAGGTCTACCGCATTGCCCAGGCCTTTGATGGTACTGCATCTGAACTGCTCAAGAGATACGACCAGCGCGGCGTCTCGCGCCAGCTAGTCGTAGATCTGAACCTAGAGAACTCTATGGACCGCCACCTCAAGGATCTGAGTGGGGGCGAGCTGCAGCGGGTTGCAGTAGCAGTCGCAGCCATCCGTGATGCCGAGTTCTACTTTTTTGACGAGCCATCCTCATACAACGATGTCTTTCAAAGGATGGGCGTCGCGCGCGTAATCCAAAGACTTGCCAAGCTTGGCAAGGGTGTGATGGTAGTCGAGCATGACCTAACACTGCTTGACTTTCTGAGCGACTATATCGAGGTTCTGTACGGGGAGCCTGCTGCATATGGAATAGTATCCTCGGTACTGTCCACTAGGGTGGGCATCAACGTCTTTCTTGACGGATACCTGCCAGCAGAGAACGTCCGGTTCCGGGACAAAAAGTTCTCGTTTGACGCGTCGTCCACATCCCACTCAGAAGATGTCTTTGAGGCCGGAGACGAGATAGTCGCGTATCCGCCACTGACCAAGAAATATGATTTGTTTTCAGTTGCAGCAGAGCGGGGCCGCATCCGTAAGGGAGAGATCTTGGGTGTGATGGGGGCAAACGCCTTGGGCAAGACCACGCTTATGAAGATGATAGCGGGAGCCGTCACTCCAGATTCTGGTAATATGGATACAAGTGCAAAACTGGCCTACAAGCCCCAGTACCTGCAGAATGACTCTGACGCAGAGGTAATTTCTGTGCTTGGCGCGGCAAACGGTGCCCCAATTGAGGGGAGCATCTCAGAAGAGCAGATAGTAAATCCGCTGCGGATTCGGCGGCTGTACAACAAGACGATTAGAACCCTGTCCGGCGGCGAACTGCAGAAGGTTGCCGTGGCCTCGTGTCTGCTCCAGAAGATGGACCTGTATGCGCTCGACGAGCCGTCTGCGTTTCTAGATGTGGAGGACCGCATAGCGCTTGCAAAGTTTATTCAAAAGTTTGTCCGTTCATTTGGCAAGTCGGCGATTATAATCGATCACGACTTGCAGCTGATGGACTTGGTGTCAGATTCAATGATAAGCTTTGAGGGGGGGCCTGGGGTGCGGGGCCTTGCAACGGGGCCCATGCCAAAGGCAGATGCTATGAACCGGTTTTTGCGCTCACTTGACATGTCGTTCCGTCGGGACGAGAAGAGCATGCGGCCGCGCGTCAACAAGCCTGACAGCAGGCTTGACAAGATCCAAAAGGGGACCGGCAAATTTTATCATGCCCACTGACACATGAATGGTGCTGCCTGTGTCTTTCTGATGATCTTGTGGCCCACACTAGTTGTCGAGTATGTGCCGGTGTTGCCTGTGCCGATGCTACATTTCATCGTGCATGTTTGATGCGGGCCTCCTATCTATATGTACATGTTACGGTAAAGGCCGCCTGTCTACACATACATGTGCAGTAAATATTGTCATCATCATACAGATACATCTGCGCAGAATTATCGGTTTGGTGCATATAGATAATGAATATATTCAGTAGGCAGTACCGGAGAACCGTGACGCGCATGCTTCGCAGGTCGCTTGAGCACGTACTGACGCCGTCAGAGGCCGACGAGCTGATATCTGCCTTTGATCAAATAGGCGAGATAATCATAATCCGAATTCCAGATTCATTGTTGCACCGCAAGCGCGTAATTGGAGAGACTCTACTTGACGGCATCAAAATTGCACGAAGCGTCTTTTATCAGCAGTCCGCAGTCTCTGGAGACCACCGCACCCGGAATCTTGAGATTATAGCAGGCAGGGACGATACTACAACTGAGTACAGGGAGTCTGGATGCCGCTTTATAGTAGATGTGGAGAACGCGTTCTTTTCTCCGAGGCTCTCGCATGAGCGTGCTCGAATAGCGGGGCTGGTACGCGAGGGCGAGACTATCGTAAACATGTTCGGCGGTGTGGGGATGTTCTCGATTGTGGCCGCCAAACATACGGACTGTACAGTATACAGCATAGACGCAAATCCCGTTGCCAATGAGTTGTGCAAGAGGAGCCTGAATCTCAACAGGAAGATGGCCGGTCAGGTAATCCCGATATGCGGGGATGCGTCGCAGGTGATACAGGAGAGGCTTGCAGATCTGTCGGACCGGACGCTGATGCTGCTGCCGGAGCGGTCAGATGAGTTTCTAGACTCTGCTGTACTGACTACGGTAAACGGCGGTACCATCCACTACTATTCGCATGTTCATGCCGACTGCAAGGCCGACGCACCGCGGCTCTCCGAAGAGCACTATTGCAGTGTCGTGCCGGTACGCTCCCAAGTAGTGTACTCTCGTATAGTCAGGGCCGTCGGCCCACGGTACTATCAGACCGTGGTGGATGCACAGATACGCGTCTAGTCCTCTGTTGATGTGATTGACGCAGACGAGGCGCGGGTGGTTGCAGTCACGTAGCCTATCCAGGCCACTACGCCGAGTATGCCTCCTACTATCATAAGCATGGAGAGCTGTTGTATTATCGGACTCCATTCTGAGAGCATGAGTAGGTATGCGTACAGGAAGAATCCTACTATGGCCAAGACAAATATCATTATGCCCACACCCTTGCGGCGCTCCATGAGTGGCGGCATCATGTTAGTTATTTATTGGTAAGCGGATGGTGGTGTATGACTCTGTCTTGTACAGTACAAAAATCTAAGGTTCCATGTCGGTTCTCTCCAAAATACGAGTGCTAGATGGGGCTCTCCCTAGAATGCGAGCCACTGCCAATCTCAGATAACGATTTTGTCAAAAATATGGAGATCTTAATCTACAACACAATCTCAGTGTAAACAATCTGTCGAATTTGTACCTCTCTAACCTTCTTGATGGCCTCTTCAAAGCGCTTCATACAATCTCAGCGTAAACAATCTGTCGAATTTGTACTTGGGATCAGTTATTTGGAAGATCTAGATGGCTGCTGGGGGCTTATGAAGTGGGTAACCTTACGAACTAATATTACATGAGATTAGCCAACACGTATTCTCGAGAGAACCCAAAGATCCCCCTTGGTCAAAAAGTTTCAATTAAAAGCTAAAATATTTGTTACTTTATTCCAAAAATTAAGGGTTGTTCCAGTAGGACACACCCGTGTTTTTCTTACAGATCAGCTGTTGCTAGTCATCTGATATCAGTTTCTCATAATATTCCCTAGTAGTCTGATTTGATATTGTCCTGTTTTTTCCCTTCTGGTAACACTGTTTCCATGGTGTGTCAAAGTCACTTCCATCATGGTGCGTAATCTGTGAAAGATAGTATCCACAGTATTTGCCATAGTGCTGAAAGACGCCATCAATTATATCCGACTCATGCTTGTCAAATGGTACAGCAGGGTTGTATCGTACACGTTCTATTATCCTGCTGCCCCATCTCTTGAATTCGTTCCATATTGTAGGGATTACAGGTCCATGATCCCAAGCCTCAACACTATCCTCTATCAGCGGTTTGCCGTGTATGGCCAGCATATATCCATGTGATATGTAAGTGAGTTTCATTACCTGTAGATTAGTCTTGGTATACCCGCTACACTCTACAAAATAATTTGCAACATCAAGTGCAGGCCTCATACAACGGTCGTTAAAGGTTACCGCCATTTATAAGCACCCTGTAGATGTCTGGGTCCCACACCAATTGTGTCTGGGAGGGATTCTCAGCGGCCAAATCAGCGCAGTAACATCCAGTAGCTGTCTAGGTCCCCCCACACCAATTGCGTCCTTGCAGATACAGATACAACCAGACTAAGAGGCCCCCTTCGGCCTAGACACAGTCATGTCGGGTATTCTAGTTGCCACTGCAAATGCCGCTGCAATCATTATTACTGCAAAGTACATCACTGCAACATAATCATACACAAATGCAATGGCCCCTGCTGCTAGTGGGCCTACGACTGTGGCAATCGATATGGTGCTGCTGAATATGCCGGTGCTCGTTGATTTGGGATTGTTCTCCATAAGGTGAAAGCTTCCGCCTATGTACAGAAACGCCCACGTAAACCCCACAAGGGCCATAAACGGCATGGTCTGCCACCACTCCTCTACTACCGACAGCCCTACAAAGACAAATGCAGTCATCCCTATTCCGATCTTGAACTTTGTTACATTTGAGATGTGTATGCGAGCGGCCATTATGTTCATAATTACAAACGCAGTCAGTGTATTTGCCACGTACACTATGGATATGTGCCAGAGTTCGGCGCCCAACTGCTCCATTAGGATCAGCGGTAGGATGGTCCATACTGATACTGCCCCTAGGTGTCTTAGGAGCAGCGACAAAAAGAGTATTTTGTTCTTTGATATGACTCTCTTTGTGGTACCGGGGGCGACCTCTTTTTGCGGCTTTGTATCTGGCAGCCATAGGGAGCTTACTAGCCCAGCTGCGAACATTCCGGCACTGACTAAAAATATGAGGTCCGTGTCGTTTGTAATGCCTGCTGCCATAGTCCCTGCAAACCACCCTAGTGCGTGAAACGAGACTACTGATGCTACCTTCCGTTTCTGGCCCCCTGCTTCGTACGAATAGGCCAGCATTGCGGGAATCATCATGCCAGTTGCCACTCCGCCTGCTATCCTGGCCAGCAGTAAGAGAAGCGCGTCGTCTGCGAGATAGTGCAACGCAAATACGATTGTACACACCACAAATCCATATCGTATGAATGGGAGCCTCTTTCCGTGCCTGTCTGATGCCCGTCCAAAATATACCTCCGCTGCTATCTGGGCCAGACTGAATGACGCCACAATGATGCCGATCTCAAATACTGTCTCCGTGACGTCCCTTGCTATTATGGGCATGAAGACGAATATTATCGACAGGCCTGCATGCTGAAAAAAGGTCGTAATTCTGATGTGGTTGTCGATCTTGGGCATATGCGCGCCTCCAAGCCTTCCCGTATAAAACAGTGGGCAGTTGTGAAGTTTGTTGCATAACCCTGCCTGACATGGACTTGGTTGCAGGCTCAGCCAAGAAATGCTAGGTTGGAGCTGCCGAAACCTTTATTGATCACTATTGTAGAACAAGGTTGGT
>RKRU01000097.1 GCA_007571225.1 Nitrosopumilaceae archaeon
GTGGTGCGTTCAAACTCCTGCATAACGCACACTACTGCCATCATTTTGGGTGAGTACGCCATCATTCCGCCCACACCTGCCTTTACCGTATATGGATCGGGCAGTTTGCCGATGATACCAATCAGTACATTCAGGAACACATCTGAACGGTATTTTTGTACAATCTCATAGGATCGTTGATCGCGCTTTTCTTTACACATCATTACATATTCTTCTAGGAAGTACATACTAAAGATCCGTTGGTCAAAAAGTTTCAACTAAAAGCTAAAATATCTGTTATTTTATGCCAAAAATTAGGGGATATACTCATGACGCACCCACAGTTACTCGACACGAACCAGACAGAATAACTATATCTAAACCAGGTTCTCAAGTACAGGTTTAACAAATTTCCTAGTGGTTGTTTGAGATCGCCGCACAGCCAGGCCCTCTAGTAAATGCTGTCCGTACCAAACAGTATGCACCGAATAGGGACAGGCACCAAAAATATCTGCATCACATTCATCAGAACAGGTTGTATAGTCTTGAGAGCGACAGACGGATTGCAGGCTCTGCAACAGCAGGCTTGCCGTCGACTAGTACTTCGTACGTCTCTGGATTGATCTGTATATCCGGGGTGAGATCATTGTACACCATGTCCGATTTTCCTATCTTGCGACAGTTCTCCACCGGCACCAGCCTCCGAGGACTTTTCAGCTTCTCCGTTATGCCATTGTCAACTGCCAGCTTTGACGTAAACGTAACCGAGGTCGAGTGCTTTGCAGATCCTAGGGCGCCAAACATGGGACGATAGTATACGGGTTCGGTGGTCGGAATGCTCGCATTGGGGTCGCCCATCAGCGAGTATGCAATAAATCCACCCTTTATAATGAGTTTTGGCTTGACGCCAAAGAACTGCGGTGTCCACACCACTATGTCTGCCAGCTTGCCAGGCTCCAAGGATCCCACGTATCTGGACACACCATGGGTGACTGCGGGGTTTATCGTTATCTTGGCGAGGTACCGCTTTACGCGGATGTTGTCGTTGTCACCGTTCTCCTCTGCAAGCCTACCCACACTGTGCTTCA
This sequence comes from Nitrosopumilaceae archaeon, assembly GCA_007571225.1. Taxonomy (GTDB): domain Archaea; phylum Thermoproteota; class Nitrososphaeria; order Nitrososphaerales; family Nitrosopumilaceae; genus Nitrosopumilus. Next base: position 1,068 of record RKRU01000097.1, read on the forward strand.
TCTTGTCTGCAGTTTGCCAGTTTCGGGTGGTCACCTCCCCCACCCTACCCATCGCCTGGCTGTCAGACGACATCATGGAGATGGCGCCGATATCGTGCAGTATATCCTCTGCCGCTATCGTCTCGCCTCGTATCCGGGATTCGGCAAACGATAGATCCTCCGGTACAGACGGGTTCAGATGATGGCACACCATCATCATATCTAGGTGTTCTGCCAGCGTGTTTACGGTAAACGGACGGGTTGGGTTAGTCGATGACGGCAGTATGTTGGGCTCGCCTGCCACGCGCATTATATCGGGCGCGTGTCCCCCCCCAGCGCCTTCCGTATGGTAAGTGTGGATGGTCCTGCCTCCGATGGCCTGTATCGTATCGTCTACAAAACCGCACTCGTTGAGCGTATCAGTATGTATGGCAACCTGTACATCCGTCTCGTCTGCCACACGCAGTGCAGAATCGATGGTCGCAGGCGTCGTGCCCCAGTCCTCATGCAGCTTGAGACCACAAGCGCCGGCCCTGACCTGCTCCACCAGCGCGGGCCGCTGCGAGTCATTTCCCTTGCCCAGAAATCCAAAGTTGAGCGGGTACTCCTCGATTGCCTCCATCATGCGATGTATGTTCCACTCCCCCGGTGTACATGTAGTGGCGTTGGTGCCGTCTGCAGGTCCCGTCCCACCACCGATCATCGTAGTCGTGCCATTGCATATGGCGTCTATGGCCTGTTGGGGGGAGATGAAGTGTATGTGCGAGTCTATGGTGCCGGGCGTACATATGGTATGCTCGCCTGCTATAACCTCCGTATTTGACGATACGACCATCTCTATACCGTCCATGATGTGCGGGTTCCCCGCGTTGCCCACGCCAGCTATGCAGCCGTCCTTGATGCCTATATCGGCCTTTATTATGCCAAGTACAGGATCCATAACTATTGCATTTGTAATTACGAGATCAAGTGAGTTCTCACGAGTGACCCCGCTTGCCTGTCCCATTCCGTCCCTTGCGCTCTTTCCCCCGCCGAATACGACCTCGTCCCCGTACCTCAGCAGGTCACGCTCGATCTCGATTATAAGGTCAGTGTCGGCAAGCCTCACCCTGTCCCCAGTGGTGGGCCCGAAGAGTTCGGCGTACCGCCTGCGTCCAATGTGGAGGGTCATTCAGACGCGCCTCCGGCCGCGGCCCAGTTCTTCTTTATCCTGCCATGCTACACAGTCACTCAAAGCAGAACCCCCTCGCAGATGCAAGTCGCAGCGCCTCGTCTCTCTTCTCGTCAAGCGGTCCGTTTACCAGCCCACTGAACCCAAAGACGGTACGACTACCCCCGTACGCCACAAGTTCCACGGTCCTTGAATCCCCGGGTTCGAATCTCACAGATGTCCCTGCAGGTATGTTGAGATGGAACCCGTACGCATCCTCCCGCCTAAAGGAGAGAGCCTTGTTTGCTTCAAAAAAGTGCGTATGTGAACCTACCTGTACCGGCCTGTCCCCCTTGTTTGTCACGCGCATCGACACCGTCTGCCTGTCTGGATTGGCAAGTATGTCGTCTCCTACAGCAATGATATACTCGCCAGGCCTCTCAGACATTACAGCACCTCTGCCACCGGGGGTTTGCCGGTGCCCTCCCTCAGTACCATCATTATCATTATCATCATCTTCATCGTCGTCGTCGTCTTCATCTGCATCACAGTAGTCATCGTCATTGTCATTGTAATCGTCATTATAATCGCACTCATAACCATAATCCAGATCACCCCACTATCGGGTCATGCACCGTCACCAGCTTGGTGCCATCCTCAAACGTCGCCTCCACCTGTATGGAATGGATGAGATCTGGCACCTGTGGTAAAACATCATCCTTGGTAAGGACGCTGCGCCCAGAACTCATGAGTTCGGGGACGGATTTGCCGTCGCGGGCACCCTCCAAAATATGATCTGTAATTATGGCAACTGCTTCTGGGTGGTTGAGTTTTAGGCCGCGCTCCCTCCTGCGCATCGCCAGCTGGGCAGCAAGAAATATGTTCAGCTTGTCAATCTCCCTAGGGGTCAGCATCAACAATTGAAATTGCCACTCAATGTATTTAATAATTAAGGACAGGCATTAAATCACATGGACCGCGCTGGTGGCGTGAGGGTGGCCACCAAAATAGCAGGCAATGTGTTTGACCTGCCCAGCTCTAGGCCGGACGACGCGGACATCATTAGGATTTCAAGGGCGGATATGGCAAAGAGCAGGCAGCGCATCAGGACCGCGGCAGGCTCCGATGTGGGGATAATCTTGGGACGCGGCACGATATTGCGCCATGGAGACGTACTACAGGGGGACGGCCTTGACCGCCCCATAATAGTAGAGCAGGTTCCAGAGACGGTGGCCCAGTTAAGGTTTGAGAATCCAGACGGTAAGACGTTGATTATTGCAGGCCACATAATCGGAAACAGACACAGGCCAGTCTCGGTAAAGGAGGACGGAGGTGCTCTGACATTTCCCATACAGGACAAGACGGAGCTAGAAACGTTTGAGAGGCTCTTTGCAGAGATGGCAGGCGACGTTAAAATTTCAGCAGACGAGGAGATCTTTATACCCCACAAGGGAGCAGACGTACAGGGACATGAGTAGGGAAAATGATATTGGTGGTGGTGGTGGTGGCAGTGACACGAACAGTAGCAGGCATCCATACAGAAAGGACCACAACACTGATGCAGTACCTACAGAGATGGCCGACGACGATCTTGATCTTCTGCAGCTCTCCGACTCGCTCTTTCCCACTGGAATGTTTGCCACATCAAACGGCCTAGAACTGATCGTTTCAGACAATATGATTACAACTAGGCAGGAGCTTTTGTCACTGTGTACAGACATCATAGAGCGCCAGACGGGCCCGACTGACTGCGTGCTGCTGGCAAACGCTTACGATAATGCACATGATACAACCAGTATAGAGGAGCTTGATGCCATATGTCGCTCCACAAAGACTGTGCGCGAAGTCAGAGAGGCGGCCATACGGTCTGGAGTACAGCTCTGCCGCTGTGTTGCAGAGTTCTGTGATGATCCCATAATAACAAGACACCTTGACTGTATAGGCAGGGGAAGAATCTCTGGGATATATCCAGTATCCTTGGGCCTCTGCTGCCACATTCTGAAGATAAGAAAGGAGAGAGCGCTGCTGATACTCCTGTACGGTTTTGCCGCCAGCATGGCAGGTGCAGCGCTGCGCCTAGGAGCTATACAACACTTTGAGGCCCAGAAGCTCATACACGAACTAAAGCCCATAATCAGGAGGGCAGTCACTACACACATCGACGGACAGACAGACGACATATGGCAGTTCTGCCCACACGCAGAGATACTACAAATGGTGCACGAGAGGATGGATGCCAAGATGTTTATCACGTGATGGTTCTGAAGAATGAGCGTTGGAAGGGGAGAGAGGAGGACATGGCAGTGGCAACTGAGAGAATACCTAGGGTAGGAATAGGCGGCCCCGTAGGCTCTGGAAAGAGCATGCTAATCGAGCGCATGGTTCCGATGCTGGCCGAGCGCGGCTACAGCGTAAGCATAATCTCAAACGATGTAATATCAAAGGAGGATGCGGACAGGATGAGGGCCAACCTAGCCACGGAGCGCGGCCTGCTGCCTGAGAATCTCGTAATAGGCCTGGCAACCGGCGGATGTCCGCACACAGCAGTAAGGGAGGACCCTTCAATGAACATGGCCGTAATAGAGGAGATGGAGGAGCAGCACCCGGAACTTGACCTCATAATTATAGAGAGTGGGGGGGACAACATAACCACCACATTCAGCCCTCTGCTTGCAGACTATTTTATATACATCATAGATGTTGCAGGGGGGGACAAGTATCCAAGAAAGGGGGGACTCGGAATAAGGAGCTGCGATCTCTTGATAATAAACAAGATAGACTTGGCGCCCATGGTGGGCGCGGACCTAGATGTAATGAGGGAGGATGCGCAGACCATCAGAGGCGAAAAACCGTTTCTCTTTATAAACTGCAAGACCGATTATGGTATGACAGACGTGACGGACAGGATAGTATCCGATCTTTTGTTTGGAGCAGGGCCAAAGAGCATACAGCACGACAGGTGACTGTTTACACTTGTCAAATATAGGTGACGGCGGGGAGTGAAATGACTGCAAAAGACACGGCAACACAGATGACAGAGTACACGCAGGATGTGAGGGGGCAGCTCCGCATCCTGCTGCGCCAAAACGCCACACGCGCAAGAACCATACTTGCAGGGCAGTACTGTGAACCTCCGTTTGTTATACAGAGGGCGCTCTACTGCGAATATGCGCTGCCAGACATGGCATACCTGTACATCTCATCAATTACGGGAGGAATCCTACAGGGAGACTGCCATACGATAAGTGTTGATCTTGAAGAGGGGGCAAAGGCCCACATCACCACCCAGGGTGCCACTAGGATATACGGTATGGGCGGCGGCAGCAGCAACAACAGCAACAACAACAACAGCAGCAGCAGCAGCAGCAGCAACAACAACAGCAGCAGCAGCAACAGCAACAGCAGCAGCAGCAACAGCAACAACAGCAGCAGCAGCAGCAACGGTGGCAGCGCCAACCTCAAAAAGGAGATAATCAGCGAGACCAAAAGCAGCAATAGCAACAGCAACAGCGGTGACAACGGTGGCAGCAATAACAGCAACAACAGCGGTGACAACAACAACAACAGCGGTGCAACCCAAGAACTGAGGATAAACGCCGGCCCGCATACATACCTAGAGTTTGTGCCCGACCAGATCATACCCTATGCAGGCTCCCGGTTCTGTCAGAGTACAAACATGACGATAGACGACACGGCAACTGTAATATACGCAGAGATCATCTCGGCGGGGCGAATCGGCATGGGCGAATCGTTTGCGTACGAGTCATGCCGCCTCAGAATGCGCATACAAGATTTGCAGAACCGCCTCCGGTTTATCGATGCAGCAAACATGGATCCCGTATGGCAATCCACGGGGATCAGTTCATTTGGTGTGATGAATCGTTACAGCCTAGTCGCCTCTGCATACATAATGACGAATCGAGGATATGTACACGACATACAAAGGGGAGCAGAAAATCTGATCGTACATAACAAACGCGTGGTAGGCGGCGCCACATTGATGGACAACGATACAGGCGTGCTAGTCAGACTGCTTGGAGACGATACGGAGCCCATCAAGGAGACGATAAACAGAATAACTGCGCATGTAAGACGCGTGGTTCTAGATGCTCCGTTTACGGACATCAGAAAGAGCTGACTGCCTACTGAACATGTCAGTTGCCAATTGAGACATCCGTCGTGCCGGCCTCCTTTCTTACGTAGTATACGTGATCCACGTGTGACTCTAGCTCCGGTTCGTGCGAGACCAATATTATCTGCTTTGAGTTCAGCTCTCCTAGTATCTCCCGTACGTTTACAAGCTGAGCCCTTGAGAATCCGTCGGTAGGCTCGTCAAGTATCAACAGGTTGGACTCGAGGCTCTTGGTGCGGCGCCTCATCACAAAGTTGAGCGCCAATCGATACGCAAGTGCAACGCTGGTCTTTTCACCGCCGCTTAGAAAATGAATATCCTGTGTGTATCCATCCTGCTCTACAATAGGGGCAAATTCCTCATCTATAAAGGAATTTTTTGTGGGATCGTCTATCAGCCTGCCGTACCAGTTGCTGTATGACTCGTTGAACTCCTGCCGTATGGACTGCAGTACGGACTTTTCAATCATGGATATGGAGGGAATGAAAAAGTCATTCAGCCACAACCAGTAACTGTCATACCGGTGGTGCTTCTTCTTCCACCGGTTTGCAGTCTGTATATCCGACCCAAGGCGCTCTAAGTTTTCGTTCTCGCGCCGCAGCGCCTCCCTCTGAGCAGAGAGGAACTCACGTATCGTATGCCGCTCCTCTCGGACGGCGTTCAGAGCGTCCCTTATACGAGATGTCTCCCTTGCATCCGCATCGTACATGTGAAGGCTGTCTGATACCTCTCTGAGGCTAGCAAGCAGGCCGGTCATGTGCTTCTCAGAATCGCCTAACTGCGCACGGGCCGACTGCGCTGACTCTGCTAGGAGAACCAGTTCGGCCTTGGTGTCTTTTTCACGACTGACTGCACTCTCATATCTGAGCAGTGCATCCCTGAGTGCGGACAGGTATGGTACCGGCTGCTCTTCATTTGTTATAAAGCCAGGCTCCCGCGTTACTGTATTCTCAGATACATGATTGGACAGGGTTGTACGGAGCTGTTCTAGGTTGACAAGCTGGTTTGCGTACTCTTCTGCATATGGAATGGCCGCCTCCAGCGAATCGATCTCCCTCTTTATATTGGCGGCCTCCTGCTCTGCCCCCTCGATATCTACAGTCTGCGCGTCGTATGCGGTAGACAAGCTCGACAGTTCGTTCTCCGCGCCTTCTAGCAGGCTCTTCCGTTCACCCTCTTGCTGAGCTAGATGCTCTTGGGTAAGTATGTGGCCGCACAGATGGCATTTGGCGCCCAGTCCCTGTATCTTGACTATGCTATCTTTGAGCATGCTTATACGCTCCCTCGTCTGGATCTGCTGGGTGTTGGTCCGGTCACGGTCTCTGCTCAGTACGTCTAGCCGTGCAGAGGCCGTATCGTACCTTGGCTTTAAGGCATTTACTCGTTCACGCAGTAGGGAGGCCGAGGGCGCTGTAACGTCAAACCTTTGTTTCAGGGCGTTGATCCGGCGCTCGGCGCCTTCAATATCCGATCTTGTGCGTACGAGTGCATCGTGAATCCTCCCAAAACGGACAATCTCGTCTTGAATCTGTTGAGCGGTCCTCGCAGTAGGCCTGTGCATCACATCAATGCCGGCAAGCCTGCTGCGCAGCTGCTCCTCCTTCCTCCGGTTTTGTTCTATTACCCCCTCGTGTATAGACTGGAAACGCTTCTCACTTTCAATCTTGGTAGACAGCTCCGCACGCCGCCTCTCCAATACACCTTTTTCTCGTACACGCTCCTCCATTTTGGCAGCCTCGGCTTTTATCTCCCGCTCCCTAAGCATGCAGGACTGCTCGTCTTTGTCGTATTTTTCTACTATCTGGGTGATCTCCCGTATGCGGTTCTCCGTATTGCCGCGCTCAGACTCTAGCTGCGCAAGGTTCTCAAACCTCACCTCAAAGCCGATCATCTCTTCACGTATGAAGGACTTTAGGCGGTCGGTGTTCTTTAACGCAATCTGATAGTCCTCTATACGGAATGCCTTTCTTATGGTCTCAAGACGCTTGTCTGGGTCCCAGAGTATTGTCTTCATCTCGTCTTGCGGGGTAGATATTGCGTATCGGTAGATCCTGCTCATGGCAGTTGTGGCGGTAGGCTCGTTTAGGCCAAGAATGTCCAGTATACGCGTCTTCAGAGTCGATGTGGTAAGCGGCTCCTTCTGTTCATTCTCCATAAGGTACGAGTATTTGCTGTCTTGCGTCACCTTCTGGTTGCGGTCGCGGACCAGCCTCCTGCCTATCTCGTACTGGTCCGTACCCATGTGAAACTTCAGAACCACCTCTCCGGACGGTTCCCTGCGCGAGAGCAGGCTCTCGGCCTTGAACGAGCCTAGTCCAAAGAGTGCAAACTCTATCCCCATCAGTATGGTCGACTTGCCAGATCCGATATCGCCACTGAAGAGGGTAATGTTCTCATGAAACGTTATTGTGGTATCTTTGTGACTTCTGATGTTCTGAAGATTCAGGGAGTCTAGAATCATCCCTTCTCCCCCCCTTTATTCCATAATTCTTTTTTGTAATTGTCATCGTCGCCGTCACTACCACCACCATTGTCACTGTCATCGTCGCCGTCACTGTCACTGTCATCGTCGCCGTCACTGTCATCGTCATCAATCCTCATGATTCTCAGTGCATCTCCGGTTATGCGCTCAGTATATACGGCCAGTGACTCGTTCTGAAGACTCGGCATGCTCAGACTCTGCAGTAGTTTCTGTGCAAGCTCTGCCCCCTTCTGGCCCATCAACTCACCAAGTGGAGATTTGAATCCCCCTATGTTCTCGGCAAATGTATTTAAGGCGATCTCTTCGTTGGTCTCCCCCTTGGATTCGACAATTTTATACTCTGCAGAAGACAAGCTGTTGCGGTTAATCTCCACGGCAATCGCGTTGTTCTGGAGGAGGGTTTCAGTTATTTTATCAAAGTCGATATCGGTGGTCTTGCCTTCTGACATCGTGCCGTTTACCTTCAGTATTACCATATTACCGTCGGGGTCCACGGCATCTATCCTTTTGTCGATCTCGGAGTATACCATACTTGAGCTTTTGTTGTTTGCATCTATCTTTAGCAGCTCGTATTGATAGTTGGGCACATCTATAAACTGCACCCGGAGCGGAGCGGATGTATTTGCAGTAGACGCATCTGGGTATACGCCGCCCGCAACAGAGTTGTCTGTCTCCACTAGTACGTATCCCCGCTTGATGCCGCGCGCATTATCTTCTAGGTCAGAAGGGTATCCAGCAAATGGGGTACCCGGATATACTACATTTGAATAGCCATCCATGCTGCGGTGCACGTACTTGTGCATGTGTCCCCCCGCGTAATAGTCAAATCCCCGAGGCAGGTACGATATGGGCATAGAGTCGCCCCACTTTGCCACATCCTGCCCCTTCGCCTCTGCAGGACCCATCTCAGCGAGGGCCCCGTGAAACAGAAATATCTTAAATCCAGGTTCTGACTCCAACGACTGCCTATCCAGATTCTCATAATACTCGATCTCCCGTGATGCAGGAAGCCCCGGTAGGCCAGTCAATTTTACCCCCGTCTTTTTATTCGTCACAAAGTCAAGCGATATGCTACCATCCTCCGAGGTTTGGGATGTTTTCTGTACCTTTATGATATAGCCAGTCTCCACCAGTAGATCAATTACTGAGGTTGAGTTGGGTGAAGAGTCATGGCTTCCGTACACCACGTAGACCGGGATTCCCGCCTCGTACACTTGTCGGAACTTTGCAAACGCAAACTTCTGCACATTCATGTTAGGGATGTTGGAGTGGAACATGTCCCCGCATATCAGGATAAAGTCCACCTTGCGCGAGATGCAGTCATCAAGAGCCGCCTCAAACACCTTCCGCTCCATACTCTGCAGGGACTCCTTCTTCTGAAATCCTAAGTGTATGTCTGCAAGGTGGGCAAACTTCATCTATCCGAACACCCTCACGGAATTTGTGTGTCTTTTGTGTCGTGCTGCACTGGCCGCCACATCCTCAAAGAGTGGAATCTTTACTGGCATTGCAAATGGTACGAATACGCTAGTTATTATTGCCTCCCCTATGTTCAGGCTTGCAATATTCTTGTCGTCATCAGAGAGGTCTTGTGATGCCGAGTCGATGAGCGCCATCCTCTCCTGTTTCAGCTCGTTGCCCAATATTATCTTTGTATTCATGTTGGCAAGTATGCTCCTTGGTATCACGCTTGAGAGCTGTGTTATGGCAGTCAGCCCCACCTTGAACTTGCGCCCCTCACGAGCGATCGTTGCGTAGATGTTGCTGTTTCCCGACTTTAATACATCTGCGCCGATGACACGGGGCGCCTCCTCTATCACTATCGAGGTTACGGGCTTGTGCCTCAGTTCACCTGTAATCTTGTAACGTTTGTATCTATTCAGCAGCTCAGAGGCGATTATGTTTCCCACAACCAGCTCCGTCTCGCTGTGCAGGTGTGACGTATCCAGCACGACTATCTGCCCACGCTCAATCATGTCCGTAATTTCACGTATAGTGAGGCCGCCCCTGTCATCTACGTCAAATATGGTGTTGCCGGCACGCAGTGTGTTGTCGGGGCCGTTATACAACCCTAGGACCATCTCTAGTTTCCGGCGTATGATGTTCAGTGTAGACGCGCTAAACTTTTTGGATCTTTTGTCGTCTGTTCCCTCCTCCCGACTGCCGTCTGTGTCGGTGGTGTTGATAGTCATCAGGTTTCTGATCCACTGCTCCTTGTACCTATTGTAGTACGTGTGAATTGCACCCCTTTGGGCCTCCGAAAAGTCCACAACCCCGTCAAAATGATCCGGCTTGACTGACTGTATGTTGATGAGTAGTGTGCGTGTACCGGGTAGCCTTTTGTCCCTTGCCACGCTGTAGTAGGCCACCTTGCGTACTGCATCGGGATGGTCCCGGAGTCCATATGGGCGCTGCCCTGGCCCCGCATCCCTTCTACCGACTCCCATGCTGCTGCCTCCCATGCTGCTGCCGCCTACAAATCCAGAATAGTACTCGTCGTGCGCGTCAAGCACCAGAATTCCCACGTGAGCCCTAGACTCAAGTACGTGCCACAGCATGGACTTTACCAAGTTGGATTTGCCGCGTCCGGTGGTGGCCGAGATCAGCACATGGTGTGTGAATATTTTGTTTATCGGCAGCCTTACCTCCACATTCTTGACTTCGGACCCGCTCCTTATCCTGCCTACAAAAAGGCCGTCCTTCCCCCCGTCGAGAAACTTCAGATCCTCCTCCTCTATGGACCGCAGCTTGCTTGTAAACGGGGGCAGGGTCTTAGTCATCGTGCTTACCGGTTCGCCATCTGCAGGTGATCCTCCCTTCTTCACCCTGACGAGCGGTTTCACGTGTGCAATCACATAGTTTACGAGGTTTGGTTCGTAAAACTGTACATTTCCAGACGAATCCTCCTCAAGCGATACGCCAGATATCATCTCGTGCATCTTGTCGTCCATCTGAGAGGCATACTGCAGATCAAACACCATCAGGAGTATGTTGTAGTCTTTCTCCTCAAGTACTAAAATGTCACCGATCTCCATCTCGATGCCAGCCTTCTGCCTTATTGCAACCCTGCCAAACTCCCCCCCTATGACCTGGCCGACGATTCTGGTATTGGCCGCAGTGCTGTTGTCCCGTCTCATCATCCGGTCACCTTGTTGAGCATGTCGTGAGCCATAATTGAAGCCGAACCCTCTCTCAGTACACCGCGCCACCTGTCGTCTCCAGACAGCCGAGATGCAAAGTAGCGCCTGTACATGGCGGCATCCTGTGTGCGCACTTGGGCATATTTGTCTGCCACCGATGCCCCGTACGGATATCCAGGCATAGCAGCATCACCGGAGTTCAGTGCCAGGCCTCCCAACAGTACATTCTGTTCGTCTGCAGACATGTCCAGAAACTGTTCGCGCAGTATCTCCAGTCTGAATACAAACCTAGAGTTTGGGTGTAGTTTCACGGCAAGAATAAACCCTCGGCTGCCACTATAAAGCTGATCGGTGATCTTTACATGCCACATATCATAATTGGTCTGTTTTGCAATATCTGCCACGCGTGCAAGTAGCGGATCGCCTGACTCGGTGATTAGGCGCGTGGCCTTTACAAGCCCGCAGACTATCACACCCTTTTGTACTGCCATGTCATACAGGCAGTCTGCACGCTCCTGCTCAATTCCAAACTCGGTGTGAAGGGAGCCATCCATCACAAGCACATCTCCGCAGTCAAGCTCGTTTGCCACCACAGCAGTTGCAAGCTTTATCTCTGCTAAGCGCCTTGCAAGCGATGCGACCGGTGACGAGGCCAAAATAACCGCGGTCCGGCCGTCTGCACATGACAGGAGGTCATCGGGTTCTGGCAGGTATGCGGCGTTATCCACTCCCCCGCTGTCGGACGGATAAACTCTGGTATCATACAGTATCCGCTTCTTCCCGGTGGCACCATTACCAATAGCAGCTCCACCACCAACACCATCGTCACCATCAACGTCACCATCACCACCATTACCAACAGCAGCTCCACCATTACCACCACTACCACCATCGTCACCGTCACCAACAGCAGCTCCACCATTACCACCACTACCACCATCGTCACCGTCACCATCACCATCATCAACATAACCACCACCATCGGATCCAACACGCGGCACCACACAGGATAGAAACTCCGTCCGTTGTTTTGTGCCCCGGTCCTGTACGGCCTCCCTTCCTTGGAACAAGGTATAGGATGTGCGGTTCAGCGAAATCAGATGGTCAGGCGACTCATAAAGTGTGTTGTTCCCACCATCCACAAAGGCCATCTTCTTGGGCCGTGACGAGTCGGGACGTATTTCAATAAACCCCGAGGGCGCGATCACATACTTTTCTCCAACAGCACCGAACACAACATCCTTGTGGGCGCGGCCTGATACATGTTCTTTTAGATCACTCAACAGACGGTCAAACGGATTGTAGTTGTCATTGCGGTACAAATACTCAATGATGATACTGTCGGGGCCTAATTAGGATTGAGTTGTGGGTAACTGTTTACATTCAGCGTAAACAATTCGCCAAATTTGTGTCTGGAATCGGTCATTCAGCGTAGGGGACGTAAACGGTTACGCCCGGCGCAAGCTATGTACAATTCCGACGCAAATTACCCATATTCCCCTGTAGGATCAAAATCTGATGTAGAATCAGCCAAAAATCCAACCTAATCCGGCCACAAAACCACCCAAACGAACTATGAGAATCAGGGAAAAAGAGGCCATCCAGGCAACATCGGTGCTTTTGCGGAAAAAGCTGTACAACGCCGCACAGGAGCGTTCTGGTTAAATATTGCCAATTATATGTAATAATATGTTTTTTCTTTACGTTGATAGTTCCGGCCAGACAAAAATGAACCGCAACAGCCATGACAGCAAACTCTACATTCTAAGTGGAGTGATAGTTCCCGAAAAAGACTGGAAAACTATTGAAGAGAATATCACTACGTTGAAAAAGAAGATATTTCCGGATTTGAATCCAGAACGTTGGGAACTACACGCATATGAGATCTGGAATAGTGAAGGGTTTTTTGCAAACAAAAGTATGAGGATCAACTTTGCAAAAAAGCAAAGAATCTTCTCCAATGTTATAGACCTGATTTGTAATTCTGAAATTACGTTGATTAACGTTGTCATTTTCAAGAACAAAATGCAGGACTGGCATATTATGGACTCGCCTTTGAAACAATCGTGGACATTTCTTGTAAAAAACTTTGAGCATTTTTTAAAACTACAACAAAACAAGTTCAACAACGGATTAATTATTTCAGATTCTAGCCAAAAAGTACCAGAATCCGAGATAAGTGAAGCAGTTCAGAAATTAACGATGAATGGTCCTTTACAATGTGCTAAACATGTTATTGAATGTCCCATTTTTATGGAATCACGTCTGCACAATCTGATCCAACTTGCAGACATGATTGCATACATCATTTCCAAACATTATAGATGTGACACACAGTTCAAAAATTGGTTTGAAAGACTAAAACTAAAAATGTATCAGCCCAATGGCAAATTACACGAACTTGGGATTAAGGAATTTCCATAAAAATAGGAGGCACGTCCGCACAGTTGCCGATTACCACCTCCCAACGATCGCACAGTTGCGACTATATTACAATAGTAAGAATTACCATATAACTGTATCGTTTTTATAAGGTATGTGTAACTGGGTGTTTCCAGTTTTTTGCCGCCAAAGGAGAGGGCGCTGTCCAGACAGCCTCTCCCTCCTGTTTGTACCGACACATTCGTAACGATCCGATCAACAAGCTCTGCTGCCTGCCCAAACTCATGTTCAACGAGTCCTTTGTCCCTTTGGCGGGAAAAAGCCAAACAGCGCCGACACGCAAATGAGTACGGCCTAGAGGGGGGCCGTCCCACATATCGGATCTACAGTACCTATTAACTTCCCAAGATACGGCTAGTCCAACAATATTACAGGCCTTGATGCGCCGTCAACTACCTCAGACGTCACATGCCCCACTGGAGCATCCGTATTTCCAAGGCCCCTGCGGTTCATCGCAATTATATCAGCATTCAGCCGCTTGGCAGTCTCGATGATCTTGGTGGACGGTATGCCGAGCTTTACTATGCGTGTATATCTGCGCCCCGCCTCTTGTGGCACGACCACGCTACGAAGTACTATGCTGCCCTCCTTGCGCATCTGGGCGCTCAGTCTCCCATCCACATCCTCGGCCTCCTCGTCATCCTCGTCTGACCACTCCATCACATACAACAGATATATCTTCAGAACCGGTACATCCCTGAACAGGTAGTTTACGTTCTCGAGCGCCCTCAGCGAGCTTACCGAGCCATCTATCGGTACTAGAACCTTCAGTGTTGTCGAAGAGACCGGTACCTTGGATGTCGGGGCGTCATGCAGGCCCCTTGCAGGCATGGTCGCGGCCGTGGCCGGTTCATTTTCGGCTTGTTGCGTACTTGAACCGAACACGCGCGATGCAAGCTCCCTCAGACTTCCACGTGCCTCTATGATGGGCAGCGCAATGACCACAACTGCACCGCTGACAGCCCATACCACTGCCAGTCCCACCCACACGACAAACGAGTCTGCGGTAAAGACATATCCGGAGACATAAAATGAGAGCGGCCAGACAAGTACCAGAAACAACGACACGCCGATTCCCACCCGCTTGCAGAATCGGGAGGCATTCCTCAGCATACGCTCGTCCATGTCGCGCTTGAGCATGGACCGTACGCGGTCGTCTACTAGTAGTATACGCTGTTTGAGGGATGCAAAGTCAAACTTTTCTGGAAATAACATACTTCCAATAAGCGTGACTGCCAGACTCACCACAATCGAAACGACGTTTCCTGCAAGCAGTGGGACGGTACTGCCGGTGGTTGCAATTGTAATCTCTCCGTACATTACAAGTGCGGAGCCAAGCCATATACTCACTCCGCATGCCAGGCCTGTAACTGCCGCCAGGGTGGCCGCATACCTGTTGGTCTTCTGCCACAGTATGGAAAACGAGATCGGCGCAACTGCAGAGCCTATCAGGATCCCCATCATCAAGTACACGTACTGCAGACTGACGCCCAGCTGGAACAACAAGGACGCCAGCATGCCCATCCCCACACCGAACGCCAGAATGGTAAAACGGGAGATCCTCATGAGCTCCCTTCCAGTAGCCTGTGGTTTGAGGTACGTCCTAAAGACATCATACGTCATGAGGGACGAGACGCTGATCAACTGAGACGACCCTGCGGCAGTAACTGCGGTAAACACGATTGCAAGTATCAGTATGGCACCCACGTCACCCATCAGATAGGCGGCCGCCGTAGGCGCCACCAGTCCCAGCCCGATCTGATCTTCTGTCAGCGTCACGCCCGTTGCAATGGCCGCCAGCCCAAGCGTGGTTGCCAGTGTAAACGGGATTGCAAACCAGACCAGTCCCCCGATCACAAAGCCGCCCACTGCAGAGCGCGGCCTGGCCGCAATGGCCCTCTGCCAGTACGACTGGTCAACAAAGACAGTTCCGAAGTTACCCACTATGTTGATCACACCAAACACAAGCGCGCCCACAGACGCCAGTGTCAAGAAGCTGCCCAGTGCGTTACCTTCAACCGGATTGAGTATGGAGGATTCTACTAGTTTCTCGTACATACCAGATATCCCGCCCACCTCGGGAGACAGAAAGTAGATCACCGAGACGAATATCAACACCACTACAAAGATGAATCCGGCATTGATGTACTCGGCAAAGAAGGTGGCCTTGAGTCCGCCAAATATTGTGTACAGTATTATGCCTGCAGGCAGTAAGAATGCGGCAAGCGTAATATCCACACCGGTAAGCGAGTTGACCACGGCTGCGCCGCCTAGAACCAGCATGGCTGTCACCAAGGTATTTGTCATAAGGCCAAAGAAGAGGAATACCTTGTGCGAGTGTCTGCCATACCTTACGTGTATTATCTCGGTAAACGTATGAGTCATAGGCGCCTTGCGCTTCAACTCGATTGCTAGTATGGAGAAGAGTATTACTTGTATGCTGGCCCCTGCTGCATACCAGAAGGAACCAGCTATTCCAAACTCAAACGTTACCGTAGACGACTGCAGCAGCGTAGCAGCCCAAGTCCACGCCGATACTATCGAGGATGCAATGAGTCCGGTCTTGATAGTCCTGCCTGCAGTATAGAACCACTCAGATGTCTTTCGCGTCCCCAGCCACTTTGTCTCTGCCTTGACCATCAATGTTACCGTCAGGGCCATGAATAACCCAACGCCAATAAGCACGAGAAATCCCACATTGGTGGGAAGTATGGCATCCAAGGCACAATTTCAAGCCGATCATAGTATTAAAGAGATTGGTCTGCAGGTTGGGTCGTGGTAGTCATATCGCCAGAAGTTTTTGGCGCCGTCCCAAACCCAACAAGCGGCGGGAAATTCATCTACGACATACATGCACATGCCCATTGTATAGCATTATGATGGTGGTGTACCTAAATGTCGCATCTGCAGTCTCTTGCATGTGCAACCCACTACTACCACCATTATCCCAATCCGCATCACACTACAACAGGGCCGGCAGCAGCAGGGCCGCACTACAGAAAGCAGCACAATAAGTGAAAAGTAAATATTGTTAAATTCTAACATAGTATAACATAAAGAGATGGTCGACAGGATAGACGAATTGATAATATCGGCCCTGAGCCAGGATTCCCGGCAAGGCACATTTGAGCTATGGGATTACATAATGGGATCCGGTTACAACATACCAGAAGAGGAGATAGAGTCGCGCAGGCGCGCGCTAGAGGAGAGCGGAATCATCAGTGGCTACACCATAACAATAGATACAAAAAAGCTGCCAAATCGCGTCATACGCGTAGACTTGGTAACGTTCAGAACATCCCAAGTACTACAAAAGAGACTTGAAGGGCTCAAGAGGTACCTCAAGGATGCGCCCTTTGTGGTCTTCTCCGGCAAGACTAGGGGGGGATACGACTGGATTACGGTAAAATCGTTTCTCAATACGGATATGGCAGACGAGGAGAACGATATATACCGAAACCTCTTCGGCGACATACTCCAGACGTACGAGGTATACGACTTTGTTCCGCAGACCGAGGCATCACTGTACGCCCTGTCATATACGAATGCAGAGTACCAAGAGTTCCTCAAGGAGTGGGTCCCGCCGTTTATCGGCAAGTGACGGACTATCCTATGAACAGGCAGCACATGAATCCGTAGCGTCTATACCTACAACGTCAACGCTGACTGCAAGGCCTCATCACACATATAACGTACGGTTGCCTTTCTGGCCATCATCAGACTGCCACTACTACCTGTCAGAGCAGTGTGCCTTTTTGTACTTTAGCGTGTCGTCTATCATGGTGTGCACCTGCGTACGCATGTCCATCAAAAACGAGACCAGCTCCACACGCTCATTGCCACCATCATCCCTGTTGGCTCTCTCGATCAGATCATCCAACCTAGACAGGGCGATTCGCAGTGCAACCACGCTTCTCTTGACTATCGACGCCTCCCTAGCTGCGCTACTCTGGCGCGCGTTCTGCTGGCGGGATTCAAGTCCAGAGTAGTCAAACGACTCGGCCTGCTTCATCTCGTTCTTGATCTGCCGTATCTGTCTGACGGTCATCTTGTTGTCTATGATCTCCTGTGCCAGCTCCTGCGTACGGCCTCCAAGATTCATATCCGTAAGCTCTAGTGCTTGGCTTACCCCGAGAACCTTGTTTGAGACATTCTCCTGTATGTTCTTTGAGAGTTTGAGGAGCTGCATCCGGTGCGACACATACTCCTCGCTCTTTCCGATACGGCGGCCGAGCTCGCTGACACCCCCCCACCCAAAATCTATCACATAACGCCGGTACGACATGGCCTCCTCCACGGGATCAAGTGTCTTGCGCTGCAGGTTCTCTACAATCTGCATCTCGTAGGCATCCTTGTCGGTAAACTCCATTATCTTGCACGGTATGTGTCTCCACCTGAGTGAACGGCACGCAGCAAACCTCCGGTGCCCCGCCACAATCTCAAAGCCGTGCTCAAGGGGACGTATTATGATGGGCTGTAGCAACCCGTGAACCCTGATGCTGGCCTTTAGGGCCTCCAGTTCAGGAGAGTCCTTTGGATCCGGACGGCGTGTCGGAAACTGCGAGGGCCGTATCATGCGAACCTCTATCGACTCGTATAGTGAATTATCGTACGATTCCATAGGCCTAGAAATAGAGGGTAGAAAAGGTATTTATGGTTTTATTATGATGCGGCGTAGTGTGACCTCACCTGCCCCTTGTATGGATCCGTCAACCTTGTTATATGTACTTAAACACGACTAAAAACCCATACTGCACTACCAGAGTCCTTTTTTCCAGTTGTTTTTTGTGCTAGTCAATGCAGGCAGAGTCATACGATGCGGCGTTATCCCAGCTCTTTTGCTGCCAAAGAACTAGTCCTGCCCAGCGTAAAAATGACCGCAAGGGCTCCCCGCAGGCCGCGTGACATGTCTTTTAATCATACCCAAAAGCACGTGACAAGGCCTATCAGATCTGAGGAAAAGTCATACGAATGCCAAAAGCGTAGATTGTTATTGGTAAAATTTCCCCATCACACCGGTGACATACATAGAGATCTTTTGCGTCAGCTGCAGAAAGCCGCTGGGCCGGTACAATACAAAGTTCTACAGTGAGGACAAGATCGGTGGACTATTAAAGACTGCACACTCTGTACACATGAGGGACGGCCACACGATAAACGTCAGAAGGGTCTAGCGGACATCCGAACCCATGTGCCCTGCAGTACTGCTGCCTGCGCCGCAGGACGATATCACTTCTGCTGCCTGCGCCAACGATGATATGCGGTACACGCGCGGGGCCTCCTCCTCCTCCCTCTCCTCCCGTACACAGGCATTCCACGGCTGAACATACAGTACCACCGGCTTGCCCTTCTTCAGAAATGCTTCTGCATTCAGCGGCGAGTCGTCGATGAATATATCATAATCTAGGTCGGCCTTCATCGCGCCATACGGCACAGATACATATCCTGCATACCTGATATTCTGCCAGTCAAGCCAGAGCTTGACAAAGGGATTGGTATCGGCGCTCCGGGCCGTCACGATATCCACCCTACCCAGTTTACACAGCGACGAAACGGCACCGGCCAAATCCTGTTCTGTGGGAGGGACTGACCTCCATTCGCGCCAGCAGTCGTCCAGTTCCGTATAAAAGTCTCGTCTCCGAATCCCCAGTCGGTCCCAGAAATCCCACCGGTCCATGTCATCGGTGGTTATGGGAACAAGCCGTCCCGGGTTGGTCCTTGCAAGCCAGGCCGACATTACATCTGCCAGTACGCCGTCCACATCCAGCGCTATCTTCAGGCGGTTTGACATTGTCATCGTCTAGCGGTTGCTTTCCCTCTGAAACTCCTCAAGGAGGTTTCTCTGCGTGCGGTTGAGTTTTTTTGGTACCGTAACCACCAAATGCACATGCATGTCCCCCCTGCCTCCGCCCTGCTGTATGTGGGGCACACCTCTTCCCTTTACCTTAATTATGGTGTCCGGCTGGCTGCCGGAGCTGATCTTTACTGTAGTCTTGCCATCCAGCGTGGGAATATCGATTGTACGCCCAAGGGCGGCATCAACTATGGATATGGGCAGTAATATGTGTATGTTCTTGCCGTCCCTCTCGAACAGCTCGTGCTCCTTGACCCTTACTCGGAGTATCAGGTCACCGTTCTCGCCGTCTGGCACCTCGTCGCCCTCGCCCTGTATGATATAGTCGCCCGTGGTCACCCCGGGCGGCACCTTGAACGAGCAGAACTTCTTCCCCTTCTTGTTTCCCTGGCCCTTGCAGGCAGAGCATGGAGACTCTACTATAACACCCTGACCCCTGCAGGCAGAGCACGGCATGGCAGTCACAAATGCGGCAAAACCCATGCGGCGCGTCTGTTTTATCTGCCCTAGTCCACCGCATGCCCTACATCGGTTTTTGCCTGTACCGGGATTGCATCCCGAACCGCGGCAGTCCGTACATGTGATCCGCTTCTTTATCTCAGTATCGATCTGTTTGCCGCGCAGGACCTCCTCTAATGTTACGGTAGTCTCGTACATGCGGTCGGCGCCACGCTTAGTTCCAAAGTCACCTCCCCGGCCGCCCGCACGGCCACCAAAGATGTTCTCAAATATCGACTCAAAGTCACCTGCTCGTCCAAACACCTCATCAAAGTTCCCCTGGGCGCCTGCAAAGATGTCCTCGCGGCTGTACCTGCCGTCCACGCCCTCATGTCCGTGCCGGTCGTACAGCTGCCTCTTTGCATCGTCTGAGAGTACGGCATAGGCCTCCGATATCTCCTTAAAGTGCTCGGTTGCATCTGCGGTGTTGTTGCGGTCAGGGTGAAACTTTAGCGCCAGTTTTCTATACTGTTTTTTGATCTCGTCTGCTGGGGCCTTTCGGTCTACCCCTAGAACCTCATAATAGTCACGCTTTGCACTCATATCTAATCAGAATCCCATTTATGTATAAACGGTTGCAAGTGTGACAGGACATTGTGACTGATCGGCCTGAGGGGCAGTCAACTGGTCTTTGTGTCGCCTGATGAAGACGGTCCCTTTTCTGACGGCGGCTCGTCGTCATCATTCTCCCATGCCTGCGAATTCTCCTGCTGCTGTTCTGCGCCTGACTGCTGCCCAAAGTTTGCCCCGCCTCCGTCGGATTGTTCTGGGCCTGACTGTTGCTGCTGTTGCTGTTGCGCCGCTACATCCTTGTAGAGCTCTACTGTAATCTCGTTGACTAGGGTCCTGAGCGCCTCTAATTTTGGCGTCAGAACCTCAGCCTCCGCATCAAGCGCCTCTTTTACCTCGCGTACGGCATCCGTGACCTTTATGCCCTGCTCCTGTGTTATCTTGTCCTTGAGGTCGTGGTTTACCAGCTTCTCTGTAGTGTACACATAACTCTCCGCCTCGTTTCTCAGGTCTATCTTCTCCTTCTTCTTCTTGTCCTCATCGGCAAACTTTTCAGCATCGTCCTTTAACTTTTCAATCTCGTCCTTTGACAGCTTGCTTGTCGACTCGATTGTTATCTTTGCCTCCTTTTGTGTACCCAGATCCTTTGCAGTTACATTGATGATTCCATTTGCGTCGATGTCAAACTTTACCTCGATCTGCGGAACCCCCCGAGGCGCCGGCGGCAGATCAGTCAGGTTGAAGCTTCCAAGCGATACGTTGTCAGATGCCATTGGGCGTTCTCCCTGAACCACATGTATGGTCACGGCAGTCTGATTGTCAGCAGCAGTAGTAAACACCTTGCTCTTTGATGTTGGAATTGTCGTGTTTCTCTCTATCAACGGCTCGCGTACGCCGCCCAGAGTCTCTATTCCCAGTGTCAACGGTGTAACATCAAGCAGTACTATGTCGCTTGCAACATCTCCGGCTATGATGCCTGCCTGTATTGCCGCCCCCAAGGCTACTGCCTCCATCGGGTCGACACCCGACTCTGACTCCCTGCCCACCACGTTGCTGACAAACTTTTTTACAAGTGGAATTCTCGTGGGTCCACCCACCATTACAATCCGGTTTATGTCTGCTGGTGTGACCTTGGCATCCTCAAGTGCCTTCAGTACGGACGGCTTGCAGCGCTCCACAACGGGCCCTATCAGCTCATCCAGTTTTGCCCGGCTTATCCGTATCTCTAGGTTCTTGGCTCCAGTAGACGGGTCATGTGCTATGAATGGGAGGTTCACGTCAGTCTCCATTACAGTAGAGAGCTCGATCTTTGCCTTCTCTGCCGCCTCGCGTATGCGCGTCATGGCGGTGGGATCGGATGTAAGGTCGACTCCCTCCTTCTTTCGGAACTCGTCTGAAATATAGTCAATGAGTACGGCATCCATGTCCGTTCCCCCAAGCTGTGTATCTCCAGAGGTGCTCATGACCTCAAAAACTCCGCCACCCATCTCCATTATGGTAACATCAAGCGTTCCGCCGCCAAAGTCAAATACAAGTATCTTCATGTCCTCCTTTGACTTGTCAAGTCCGAATGCCAGCGATGCCGCAGTCGGCTCGTTTATGATGCGGACCACCTCAAGGCCTGCTATCGTGCCTGCGTCCTTTGTAGCTTGGCGCTGGTTGTCGTCAAAGTACGCAGGAACCGTAATTACCGCCTTTTTAATCTCCTCACCAACAAACGCCTCGGCGTCCTTTTTGATCTTCTGTAGTACGAATGCAGAGATCTGTTGCGGCCTATAGTCCTTACCCTGTATAGCAAACGTATGGTCCGAGCCCATCTTCCGTTTTGCGGCCACTACGGTATTGGCCGGGTTGGTCACCGCCTGCCTGCGTGCAGGTTCGCCCACCAAGAGATCACCGTCCTTTGTAAATGCCACCACCGATGGAAACGCCTTGCCCCCTACGGTGGCTCCCTCTGCTGCAGGAATAATTGTAGGCTTTCCACCCATAATTACAGCAGCAGCAGAATTGCTAGTACCAAGATCAATCCCAATAATTCTGTTCATTGTGTTTCATCCCTCTTTTTGTGAAATGACGACTAAGGCAGGCCTTATAACTGTATTTTTCAGCATGTAACCCCGCCTGATCTCCTGCGTAACCGTACTCTCGTCAAGCGCAGGGTCGATTTCTGTAGATATAGCCTCGTGTATGTTGGGATCAAAGATCTCCCCAAGCGCGTCAATTGGCGTCACGTCGTGCTTCTTTAGCATAGCATCCATGTTTTTGAGAATAGAGTCCAAGCCGCCCGTATCCACACCCTCACTTGCAAACGCGTCCCTTGCACGGACAAAATTGTCACGTATGTCAAGCAGGTCAGTCATCACACCTCCCAACTTGGACACAACCCCGCTCTCAACCTCGTACTGCTTCTTTCTAGAGAGGTTCTGAAAGTCGGCCAGCGCCAGTTTGAGCTTCTGCTCGTAGAGATCGGATCTCTGTCGCTCCGCTTCCAGCTCCGCGCTCAAAGCCTCTACTGTCATAACGGATTCGTCTGTTGTATGAGGTGGGGGTGGCGTTGGAGGCGGGGGAGACTCCCCCGTGGCGGGGTCAACTGAATTGTTGTTGCTGCGGTGTTCTGCCGCATTACTGCCTGTAAGGTTATCCATTGTCATCCCATCGTCAGTCGTGTCTGCTGATGCCACTGCAATGTTGTCGGCTGCGTCCCCCTCAAAACCCGTGGTGCTGTCGTTGTGGTTGTCGTGGTTGTTGTCATTGTGGTTGTGGTTTTCGTGGTTTTCGTGGTTGTGGTTTTCGTGGTTGTTGCCATTGTGGTTGTGGTTGTGGTTTTCGTGGTTGTCGTGGTTGTGGTTTTCGTGGTTGTTGCCATTGTGGTTGTGGTTGTGGTTTTCGTGGTTGTGGTTGTTGTCATTGTTGCTGTTGCCATTGTGGTTGTGGTTGTCGTGGTTGTTACCATCGTTATAGCCATCATCGTTGGAGTCCTGCAACATTCTCACCCTGTAATGGCCACAGGCATTTTATATTCTAACAAGTATGCCCGCAAGTAGGAGGTTGCCATCCTCCTACTCTCCCTCACAGTACCATTTAGGTTCGGTATAAAGAATCCATTGAATTCGCACCTAGAATCAGTTATTCGGGTGTGAGGGACCTAAACAGTACTAGGTGCTCATAAAGTGGTTAAGTGTAATCTCGTACGCCGGTAGGACGCGTACGCGCCCAAGAGACATTCTAGGCTTGTGCGTGTAGGTTCTGTCCAGAATACGGGGGCTGACTAGGGTTCTCTCTAGGGCATACAAATCCCAGCCATTTGCACCCAATCCAATCTAATCACAGCCACAAC
>RKRU01000105.1 GCA_007571225.1 Nitrosopumilaceae archaeon
TTGTTGTGGCTGTGATTAGATTGGATTGGGTGCAAATGGCTGGGATTTGTATGCCCTAGAGAGAACCCTAGTCAGCCCCCGTATTCTGGACAGAACCCTTCAGAATCAGCATTAGCGCCTTGGATTGTTTGTGTTTTTCAGAGTCGCCTCTAGGGGCATATGCTAGCAGGGAAGCAAATTCAACTTTGGTCATGTTCATTGCAATTGACCAAAAGCAGTTCCGATATATCGATACGGGGCGGTAGATATTCTAAAATATCTTCAGGCCTGTCAAGTATCATGGCGCCATAATCCATCATTTTCTCTGGCCATTTCAGATTGGAATTTTCAACCACAGGCTTACAAAGAAAGAGCGGCCTGCCCAATCGAAGTGCTTCCCATCCTTGGTGCAGGGAGCCGCTTGAATCACCCGCTTCAACAATGACAGTAGCGTCAGATATAAGGGCCATAGTACGATTTCGTAGTACAAAGTTTTTGCGACTGATCGGATATCCAACAGGATACTGCGAGATAACAAGATGTTCCCTCATAATCTTTTTCTGTAGTTCAGAATTTTCTTGCGGGTATGTCACGTTCAGAGGAGTGCCAATTACCGCAACAGTTTTGCCGTTATACATTATTGCAGTCTCATGTCCTACAGTGTCAATACCTTTTGCGAGTCCACTTACAATTGTTATATTTTCTTTCACTAAAATTTTTGAAACTTTTTGGGCCTCAAGCATGCCTTGCGCCGAAGCATTTCTAGAACCAATTATTGAGACTTTTGGACCAATCAGTGGGATTTCCATTGCGCCTTTGTAAAAAACTTTACCTGGATTGTTTTTTGCCTCCACATCGTTTAACTGTCGTCCAATCAAATCTTCGAGCAGGACAGTATTTTGTGCCATATTTTTCTGACCTGAATTCGTTCTTATCATTTTAGATCCTGTTATTTTTATGATCGTCTGCAATTAAACATTTATGATAACATTTTGGAGAATTATATGTGTAAATTCGCACCCTGTCTGCTAGTGTAAACGTTTACAGTTAACCCAAATGTAACCAGTAGATGGAAAGTAACTGTTTACGTCCCTCACGCCGAAATGACCAACTCTAGACACAAATTTGGCAAATTGTTTACGCTGGACGTAAACAGTCACCATAGAACGTAGGGGTCAAAGCAGAGGGGCGATACGGGATATGTAGAGTCGGCCACTTAACATATGACTGTCTGTAGACTCTGTGGGGTGCTGCGCATCCGTTTTAGGTAGTCTTCATATACAGTCAGGGTATCCGACTTGAATTCACAAATCCCGGACGACCTTATGCAACAGACTCCACAAGACCGCCCCGACCAATCACAAAAATCCAGCAAAAATTAGAGGCTGCGTGTACGCCGGCGCCGCCTGTAGATATTGGCATAAATAGCCACCATTCAACACCCATGTATGAAGGCCGTAATATTGGCAGGCGGGCTGGGTACTAGACTACAGCCATATACGATGTTCCTGCCAAAGCCCATGTTACCGCTTGGCGAAAAACCCATACTAGAACACCTGATAGAATGGATAAGGCCGAGCGGAGTACAGTCTGTAATATTGTGCGTCAGCTATCTGCGAAAGTCGATAGAGGACTATTTTGAGGATGGTTCAAGGTTCGGGGTAAATATAGAGTATGCCACATCCACAAAACCGCTTGCCACTGCGGGACAGTTAAAGACGATTGAAGGAATGATAGACGAGACATTTGTATGCATATATGGCGATACTATATTTAATTTTCCCCTGACAGACATGATAAAACGGCACAGGGATACAGGAGCGCTGGTTACGATAGGCCTGAGCGCATACAAGACAAGGCTGTCTTACGGGGTCATAGATACAACGGATGCAGGGCAGGTAACAGACTGGCGTGAAAAGCCGGAGATCACAGCAGACGTAAACATGGGATGCTATGTAATGGAGCCTGAAATACTCAAGATGATTCCTGCAGGACAGCCATACGGTATGGACACCCTGATAAAGAAGGCCATGGAGGAGAGTCTGTACGTCGGCAGCTACGTCTCCAGTGAGGGATTCCTAGATATAGGAGACAAGGCATCCTACGAAGCCGTACACCAAGAGTACATCAGGAGGCTGGGCAAGATATGATAACACCGGCCCACAGGCACGTAGAGTGATCTGTATGAACGAAGCATTACCCACAGTCAGGTGGCTGCAGAGGGATGATCTTGGGCGCGGACTCCTCACAACGCTTGACTCGTTGAGGCGCGCAAGCGACATGCCGCAAGAAGATGCGGAAAGGATATTTGATATTATAAAAAAGGATCAGAACCACCTTGTTGCCGTGGCGGTTTTGGATGGCTACATAGTCGGTACTGCCACGCTGCTTGTAGAACAAAAATTCATCCACGGTGGCGGACTAGCAGGACATATAGAGGATGTGGCAGTGTCAAAGGAGCACCAGAGGCGCGGCATAGGCGGGATGATTGTAAGGTTTCTGCTTGAAGAGTCCCGCAGGCGCGGATGCTACAAGACTATACTGGATTGCGAGGATGATCTTATTTTGTTCTACGAAGGTCTGGGATTCTCAAGACACTCAAATGGGATGCGCCACGACCACGCCGACTAAAAATACTCCTTTGCCGGACGCCTCTCACGCAGTCTGAGAAGACGCGCCCCAAATGCCACCACAGGGGCCGACAAGGCCATGAATACCACCGGCGTTATTGACACGGCAACCGTAACGAACTCCTCCTCAATATCCTCAAGCATGGCATAGCACACATACATGCCAGCAAGCATGATTCCGCCGCCTGCCATCAGCATGTATCCCACATGCTTTGAACCATAATAGCTGGACATGAGAAAGGCTACTGCTCCCATGACGCCTGCAGGGGCGGCACTGATCGATATAAACTGCAGTATCTTGGGGTCCGCCTCAAACGAGAACCCATACTCAAAGTCCTCTGGCACATCGGACATGAACTCGTAGACGCTTATCATTAAACCGGAGAACATTGCAAACAACCCCATGCTTGCCAATGCAAGCCACTTCTCAGTCCTCACATACGGTCTACTCCCAATTGACAAATAAATCCTTCACGTAATTGGACATTGTTCAGCTGGCCTCATTTTCTTGGACTTTTGCGGTTTGTTTGGATGGTTTTGAAGTCTAGTTAGAACTGATATTTAGCGGACCTTGCACCAGACTTTGAACCTGAAGTATAGTATGAATAGTTTGTATCAGATTTGTAGGTAACCTACGCTAGACGGTACAAGTGACCATGTGTCGACAGCAGCCACACTAAAATTGTAACAGATGAAACACAGTATGAGACGGAGCTTTTACACAAGCAGGCATCTAGCACTTATAATGCCACTTCTGACAGAAACAATCCAAATTAAGCAAATCACTAATGCAGTGGGTTCAACAGGAGCGGCTTGTTGTAGAAGTGCATCACATACGCATGTAACAACAGCAACAGAAGCAACAGTAACAGCGACAGCACGCAATTATATGTCAAAGAGCACAAGCTGCTTTTGCATCCGCATGTCCACTGCGTTCTTCCGCATCTTGTTTACATCTATGGTATGGTACATTGAGGGGGATTTGCCCAGCTTGTCCAAGGCCCTCTTCAGCATGCCTATCCCCACCCGGCGCTCGTTTCTCTGGCCGTGGGCAAAGGCTACTGCAACCAAGATTATTCCCTGTACCAGCTCCTTCTCCCTTCCAAGACACTTCTTCCACACACCCTCAAACGCCTCGTGACTCTCCCAGAACCGCTCGTTGTTAAAGTAGAATATTCCATCCCTGATACCTTGTTCCTTGGGTATCTCCTCTTCAAAGACATGCCGTATGTTATCGATGGGCCCAATCGGCCCCAGATCTCCCACCAGCTGATCCAGAAGATCCGCCTCTACAGATACGTCCAGTTCTATAAAGTCAGTCGCAATTCTGGCCACTCGGACAGATGCACCAGTACGCCGGCCCAGTGCACGCGCCCTGTATACCACTCTGCGCGAGTCCTTTGGGCTGAACCCTTCGTTCTTAAGATGTAGCATGTATCTTTCCATACGGTTAATTGGTGTTATTTTCTTAAATTTCTTTGCTCTGCTAGCTGGCTGCAACAAGGGATGAAAACCAGTAGCCGGACAAATTTGTATTGCAGATTACCATGGCGAACCGTAAGAACTAATGTCCATCCCGTTTGTCATGTGACGGGCCGTTATTTCTGAGCATTTCTATAGCCATACCAGCGCAGCAAGATATAAGCATCAAATAGTGAATAGATACATCCTGCGTGCATCATGTCGCCGATTGCATATTACCAAGGGTTACATCATACAGTCATCAAAAACAAACCCTACAACACGTGACGGTTCCGCAATTATCATTATCGTCACCGTCATCATCATCATCATACCAATCGGTCTCCGCAAGGATCAATATTTCAGTTAAAACACAAAAGGGACACAATTAGTTTGGAAGAGCCGCATATTCAAGCGCGCGTGACAACACTTCTGGACCCGACAAGAGTCCTAGACTGCCCTTTTTTGCTTGGGTTTCAGTCATCCTAGTGGTTCCGTCACTGCGTATGTGGTCGCAGGATACTATGACCGGTACTGGGTCGTCGCTGTGCCCGTGGTGTATGCACGGTGTTGAGTGATCAGCAGAGACCACGACTGCAACCTTGGATGTGTCTATCATGTCTAGGAGAGGAGCAAAGAACCTCCTGTCAATCTCTTCAATGTTCTCCATCTTTCCCACTGCATCCCCATCGTGTCCAAACTCGTCAGGTCCCTTGATGTGTACATAGACTGCATTCTGCGTCTCCATGGCCCCGGCCGCAACGCGCGCCTTCTCCTCATAATCTGTCAGGCCACCGGCCGCCCCGTATGCCTTCATGTCCAGAACCTTGGATATACCAACCTCCACGGGCATATCCACAATGCAAGAGAACTTCATCCCGTACTTTTTATTGATTGGTATTACATTTGGATATATGCTTCCGGCATCCCTGAGCAGTATGCAATTGAGCTCCTTATCTCCTGCCACCCTGCGAGTCTCATTGATCTCGCTTTCTGCCATTATCCTTATTGCTTGATCCGAGAACTCGTTTGTAGTTGCAGCGGACATGCCAGATTCTGGGCTGTCATCCAGCGGCAGACACTTCTCCACTCGCATTACGTCTGCGACTGCCTTTGCAACACCCATACCATTGATGTTTGCGTAGGCAGGATCCGTGTTTGTAATCCGGGGGGAAAACGGCTTTCTGTCACCGTTGGCGCGCCTGATGCGTACCGTAACACGGTGTCCCACAGTAGGGGCCACCACCACTGAGGTATTCGGATCAGAGAACCTGATCTTCTCCTCTATCTCGCGCGAGATCGCCTCTGCATGCCTGCGGTCTATGTGTCTGCCCGCACGTCGGTCCGTTATGACTCCGCTACGATCCAGTGTAGAGAAATTGCCCCGGAATGCAAGATCGCCGTCTGCAAAGTCGATTCCGATCCCTATGGCCTCAATTACCCCGCGCCCCGCATATTCGGAGTGGTTGAACTTGTAGCCGAGCATGTTAAAGACTGCAATGTCCGATTCAGGTGCAATTCCGCGCCCGACTGAGATCACCTCGCCAGATACGCCGTTGCCTGCAATCTTGTCAAGTGCCGGCGTCGATGCGGCATCTAGGGGTGTACGTCCGCCGAGATCAACATGGGGCAAGTCTCCGACCCCGTCAAGCAGGACATAAACCACATGTACGTTGGAGTTGTCCAGAGTCACTGTATCGCAGACCAATCGACATTTTTTAAATCTAATTGCCCGTCCCAAGTATGACTTTATCCACCCTGCCTAGCACAAAAAATAACTGGAAAAAAGGACTCTTTAGTAGTGCAGTATGGATTTTTCAGTCGTACTTGAGTACATACAACAAAGTTGATGGACTCATCTAAGGAGCAGATAAAGTCATGTCGTCCCAAACAAGAGCCCGTCCCAAACAATATGAATAATTATTGAACGACGTCAGTAAACACTTTAACGATAGAAATACGACAGCCAATCATTGAAAAATATGCGCGTGGATTATTCATATGGATATCCCACTATCATACACAAATATGACAAACCAGTGACTGGATCCAGCTCGTCATACGCACCAGGTAACGAGAACCTGACAAACCCATCCATGCTTTCCCTTGTGGTAAAGGAGGGAGTACTGCAGCGTCAACAGGATACCGAAAGTCAGTACATAAAGGACTGGGTCATACGCGTCTTTGAGAGCAGCAACCCAATAGTCAGCCCAGACCCACACAACCGATACGGGACAGAACCGTTCTACAGCGAGCCCGCATACGGATACCACCTTGTCGTGGTTGCATCCCCAAACGCAGATGATACATTTGCCACCATCAGCAGAGAACAGTGGTCAAACGTACTGCTGGTGATACAGGACAGGATTAGGTGGCTCTATGCACAAAAGGGGGTAGCATATGTAACCGTATACGGGGATCACGGTAGGCTCACCGAGAGCGCCGATACACACCCCCACTTCAACATGATCACGCTGAGGGACATACCTCCCATAATAAAGAGGGAGATAATAGCTCAACACAAGATACAAAACGAGTCCGGTTCATGTCCAATCTGTAGAATCGTTGCAACAAAGGACAACAACGCCAGAAAGATACTGCATACGGACAATTTCATTGCGTTCTGTCCGTGGTCATCGCCATACCCGTTCAGCTTCTGGATAGCCAAGAGAAAGCATACGGTTAGTTTTGTAGATATTACACAAAGGGAGGTGAGAGATCTGGCTCTGATACTCAGGGCCACGCTTGGAGGTCTCTCAAGAGTCGTCGAAGATGTCTCATACAGCATCTCGTTTCATCTTTCAGTCGAGAGAAAGAGCAGCAAACAGATTCACTGGCACCTCGAAGTCCAGCCAGTTACAAAAAAATGGTCTGGAATGGAGCGCGGTTATGGAATATACCTCAACGATACAACGCCAGAAGATGTGGCAAAGCGCCTTGCCGCAGCATGTAAAAAAGAGCTTACTTCGATAGTGGGCATCTCATAAAAGCCCTGTTACAGGT
>RKRU01000044.1 GCA_007571225.1 Nitrosopumilaceae archaeon
ATAGAGATCATTAAACTTGCAAAGAGCACATACCTTGCAAATCCCGCATGCACCACATGCAAAAAACGCATGAAGTCAAAGGGGAGAGGGCAGGGCTTTATGTGCGCGAGGGGATGCAACAGGGCCGTCTCGGCGGCAAAGGAGGTATGTGAGAAGCCTAGGGACATAAAGAAGGGAATGTATATTCCCCGCATCTCCGCGCACAGGCACCTGACTAGGCCCAAGCATCGACTGGGCCGGAGGAACCGCGGTACGGGATTTGATGGCGATCTTCCATGGCTGCGTATTTACAAGAATAGCGGGGAGTAGACTTGAACTACTGATCTGCGGGTTATGAGCCCGCCGGGATGACCTAGCCCTGAAGAGTCTGACTTCCCCACCCCGCTAAAATTTGAATAAAATTCAGTCTTATATACGCCTTTCAGATTGCATGCGTCCTGCTCGGCTTCCGGCCTGCTGCGCCCCGCAGCCGAAGATACAAAAACCACTTCTCAAGAGATAATTAACGGCAGCCGCCATGGTGATGAAAAGGCGATGGACAAGAAGATTCAGATTGTAGCCATAGTAGGAGCAATAGCATTCTCCGTAATGGTACTGAGCTCCCCTTCTGATCCCATTCCACTGCCCGAGCCTGCTACGATATCAGAGATTACATCGGCCTCGCCGGTATCTGTAGTGGCCACGGAACTAGACAAGCCGCGCGCTATGGCAGTACACGGCGACCGCGTCTTTGTAACCGAAAAGGAAGGGGCAGTACGAGTCATAGAGAACGGCACCCTCCTAGAGCGCCCCCTAGCAGTACTTCGTGCGGCAGACGCGTTTGATGGAGGATTGTTGGGAATTGATGTGGATCCGAACTTTGATGACAACGGCTACCTGTATGTGCTTTTGACATATGAGGAGGAGGCGAACACAACTACAAACGGCGATGATGATGCGGTTCACAGGTCTCCCCCTGTGGCACTCTGGAACAAGGTACTCAGAATCACCGAGTCTGGGAACCGGCTGGCCGATGCGGCCACCATACTTGACCGCATACCCGGCTCCAAGTTTACAAACGGTGGGTTTGTCAAGTTCGGACCCGACGACAAGCTCTACATTGGAACGGGAACACCGTCGGATGCATCCCACCTCCCACAGGACCCCGAATCGCTAGCAGGCAAGATACTTCGCATAAACGGTGACGGCTCCGTTCCCGAAGATAACCCATTTGACGGATCCCCAGTGTACAGCATCGGACACAGGAACCCGCAGGGCATGGCATGGGATGCAGCAGGGCGCATGTATGTAGCAGAACACGGACCGGACAAGAACGACGAGATCAACGTCGTGGTACCGGGCGGGAACTACGGATGGCCGCAGTCCGAATGCTCAGGTGACGACAACGGCAATACTAGAGCCGCCATACTGTGCTACGATCCCAGCATAGAGCCCGGTGGAATTGCATTTTATGACAGCGATAGGCTTGGACTTGAGTACGGGTTTGTCATGGCCTCGTTGCGCGCATCCAACCTGTACCAGATCGACTTTGAGGAGGGCCTCCCATCACAGCAAAGCATACTTAGTGGTGTGGGCCGGGTACGTGACGTGGCAGTACACCCAGACGGCAGTATATACATAATTACATCAAATACCGATGGCAAGGGTTTCCCGGATGAGGACGACGACAGGCTCATCCACATACGGAGGTAGTGATGATGGCCGACAAGACAACTACAACAGGAAGCTCCGCCATACCGGGATTCTTCGAGAAGGATAGGAACGAGAGGCTCAAGGCAGTAGCCGATATGGCCGATCTAGATGACGACGTACTAGGCATCCTGTCAGGTTCAGACGGCGGCATTGTATTTGAGCAGGCAGACCGTATGGTAGAGAACGCCATAGGTACGTTTGCACTTCCCTTGGGTATTGCCACCAACTTTAGGATAAACGGGAGCGACACGCTCGTGCCCATGGTAATAGAGGAGCCCTCGGTAATAGCCGCAGCATCAAAGGGCGCCAAGACGGCACGCATATTGGGGGGGTTTGAGGCCGGGGCGGCCGAGTCATACTGTACGGGGCAGATACAGTTGCTCGGGGTGGACGACGCAGTCGGGGCAGTCGGGCGGATCACGGCTGCTGGACAGAAAATACTGGATCTCGCAAACTCCAAGAGCGCCACGCTCTCTAAGATGGGGAAGGGGGCAAAGAAGATCACGTGCAGGACCATAGAGGCCCCCTCAGGACCTATGCTCGTGGCCGAACTACTTGTGGATGTGGGGGACGCCATGGGGGCAAATGTCACAAACACTATGTGCGAAGCAGTCGCGCCCGTACTTGAGGAGATCAGCGGCGGTAGATCCCTCCTCAAGATACTCTCCAACTACTCCACGCAGCGGACTGCCTGGGCACGGGCCACATTTGCAAGAGATGCGGTGGGAGGTGCGCAGGTAGTCGACGACATCATACTGGCCTATGAGTTTGCCGACAATGACGTATACCGCGCCGTCACGCACAACAAGGGGGTAATGAACGGAGTGGTTGCAGTTGCAAATGCCACAGGACAGGACAGCAGGGCAGTTGAGGCTGCGGCAAATGCATATGCTGCCAGAACCGGCAGGTACCGTTCCCTGACTGAATGGTCAAGGAATCAGAACGGCGATCTAGTGGGATCGCTCAAACTCCCACTTGCAGTAGGGGTTGTCGGGGGGGTTGCCGGCGTACATCCTGCGGCCAAGGCATGTATACGTATACTCGGTGCAAGGACAGCAGGGGGCCTGGCCTGCATTATGGTATCTGCGGGCCTGGCACAGAACTACTCTGCTCTGCGCGCCCTTGCAACTGATGGGATACAAAAGGGGCACATGAAGCTTCATGCTAGAAACCTTGCAGTGGCAGCAGGGGCCAGGCCTGACGAGGTAGACCGCATATCGCAGGAGATGATAGTAAAGGGGCAGGTCTCCATGCAGGGCGCAAAAATGTTGCTGCACGAGCAAGACGGCGCGTGACGCCGCAAGACTGCGGCAAACCATACAAGCATTTGCCATCGTAAACTAGCATCAGAACACAATGTGCGCCTACAGGGTTGCCAGTATTCATCTTCTGCAACAGTCTGGTTGTAACTGTTTACGTCTCCCACGCCCGAATAACCGATTCTAGGCACAAATTTGGCAAATTGTTTACGTTGGATGTAATCAGTTACTCACGAATGTTTTTATTTAATTGTGATGTTGATCCTGATAATGAAGCATAATAAAACAATCCCGAGTGTTTCCCTAATTGTTGCAGTACTTTTACCCCTTTCTGGGACGAATTTTGTAGCAGCTGAAGAACCGGACAGGGAGGAAATGAAGATGATAGATGATAAGGCCACCAGACTCATAGAAGAGCTGGAAGATGAACATGATCCCGAAAAAACAGAAAAAATCAAAAGGAGCTTGACAAACTTTTGGCAGTTCTGAATTCCGTGGGGCTGTACACCGAAGAACAGTTTGAGGACGTAAAGGAGGCTAGGCTGAACGACCATCTAGAGGACGAATACTCACCCGATGTAGACTGCCCTTCTTGTGATGAAAAAGCTGTCAAATTCCGGGTTGGATTTGACTGTCGGCTGTGGGGTTTTTTTGGAACGGCCACTGGAAACTGGGACACTGTATATAAAAACCAGTATCTGGGATCATCCGAAGCTAGAACAGGATCTTGGGGTGCAGATTACATGCATGTGTGGTATGAGTTCCTCCTGAACGATTTTGCTTTTGGCGCATCTGCGGATTTCATGCCGAGTGTGGTTGACAGCGACCATGAGGAGTTGAAGGATTACGGTACACACAGTCAGTTAGTAACTAATCGTGAAAGTGTGATAAAGTATCCGTCGCCACTTGCATATTCGCCGGTAAACGGCGGTGACAAAGCCATCCTTACAGTCGAACTCCGTTCCATCTGGTAAAATGCCGTTCCTGTCATTTCTATTTTTTTGGAGAAAAAACATGAAAAAGCACAATGCGCCAATCTGTGAATACGCCGACGAGTATCTTGCAAGAACGGGGCGCACGCTAGAGGAACTCTACAGACTGCAGAAAACAATTCTGGAACTGACATCAAACTACACGCTAAAAGAACTTTTTGGACTGTTTAGATTATTCTCGCCGCTTGACGAGACCACACTCAACGGACTCTACATGGACTGCATAAAATCCCCCAGACTTCTGGACCCACCACGTACCCAAATCAAGAGGGATGTCAATATCTATGACGACGAACTAGAAAAACTCAGGGACTATGAACCGAAAGAAATCAGAGTTCTTCTTATGATGGTGATAAACAACAGGATAAACGGCTGGCCCGACGCGGGTCACGCGCACATGGGGAGGGTTATAATCGGAAACAGTATGCCCGAACACGGACACTGGTGGTCAAAAAACAGCATCAAAATGCTGATATCAAAAAACATAACCAACCGATACGTTCCACCACTAAGCGAGGAGGAGTATAGGAGGCGTACCGGTGACGGGAGTGCGGAGTCATCTGCATGATCCCCTTTTTCTTGAATTCCTGCGCCGGCTCCATTCAAAATATGGAATCTGACGGATCAGCCTTGTCCAAAAAAAGTAACCGCTTAAGTCAACAATTACCAAAGATGTTTTGACCTTGCGGTGTATAAACAAATTTCGTCACCGTACAAGGGAATTACATACAAAAGTTCAAAGATGTACGATAACTCAATTCTTCTGAGAATTTGATGGAGTAAAGGGGGTATGGCATGAGAAGTGATATTGTCTGAGACTGGTCAGTGCCTGTCTGAGACCGTAACTGTTTACGTCTCTCACGCCTGAATGACCGATTCTAGGCATAAATTTGGCAAATTGTTTACGCCAGACATAAACAATTACCTGAGACCAGCCAGCCACCATATTTTGGATAGAACCCAAACTTATACTCCCATCTACACTAGTTACCCACATTCAAAACATAAGATTTGTGTCAACTGGCTTCGGGGCGGGGGCCCGTCCCGCGGACCCACCCCGGCCCTTTTATACTGGTTCGGGGCAGGGTGTACGTGCGCGGGTATCGCTGCCCCGTGCGCCGATTCGGGACTGAACCGGTGGTCTGGATCCTTCCTTGGGTATGACAGTGGTGCGGTATGGTGGTGGGGATAGTAATGCACCCCGAACTGCATGGTGGCAGTACGTATTGTGCCAAACTGTTATATCCATACCACGGGGCATTCAAAACATGGTCATGTTAAAAAGCATTGCCTACATCACAGGCATAACAATTGCAATCATGATTTTTGGTCTCATCCTGTTCTCATTCATCTCGGGTATGGTGGAGCAGACCGAGTATATAGAGATGACCGAAGAGGAGTTTATGGAGAGGGTTGCAGAACATCCCGCATATGCCGCAATGTATGAGAGGTTTCCAGACGCGGTGGAAGAGGTAAACCTAGGCAAGCGAGGAGGCGAAGTCAGTGTGGGCCACATAAACATGGACACGGGAAACTCCCTAGTACTGAAGATGTCGTATTATGCCAGCAATTCACATTTGGATGGACAAATCAGATGCAACGTCCAGAATCCAGACTACCACGTACAAGACATGTACCAAGATCTGTTGTTTGCAGCCTCGTTCATAAAATCCACGACATGTCTTGACGATTAACAGGCAGGTATCCAAAAATCCAGTCGTGTGCAGACTCAATCGCGCCGTCAACATGTGATTAATCTGGATTCAATCCATTCGTCCTCAAAGGAGCGGCCAGAGTCGTCTGGTTTACAACCATCTAAATATGCCCAGCAGGGGTAGTATGGAATATGGCAGCCGGCAGTACAAAGGTAAGATTTGCAATCCCAAAGGGATCACTCGAATCTGCCACATTCAAGTTGCTGGAGAGGGCATGGACACGGGTCAACAGAAAAGATAGGACGTACAGGGTCTATCTAGATGATCCAGACATTGTAGTCAAGATGCTCAGGCCGCAGGAGATACCCAACATGGTCGCAGAGGGCCTCTACGACGTAGGCATCACAGGCAGAGACTGGGTGGGGGAGACGGACTCGGATGTAAATCCCATCTTGGACCTTGAATACGGCAGGATAAGACTTGTGGTGGCATATCCTGAAGATTACGAGTACGATACACTTGATGACATGATCGCCGACTATGCTAAAAGGAACAAGACGCTGCGCATATCATCAGAGTACCTGACTACAACATCAAAGTTCATCAGGGATCTGCCAGCCTACAAGAGACACCACAACTCCGAGAGTCCCATGATAGTCACTCCGTGGATAAGGCTTGGAACCAATAAAAATGTGCAGATACACCTCTCGTTTGGCGCCACCGAGGCAAAACCTCCCGAAGAGGTCGATGCCATAGTAGACGTTACGGAGACAGGAACCACGCTGCGCCAGAACAAGCTAAGGATAGCAGACGAGGTTCTCACCTCCTCTGCGCATCTGATCGCAAACAAGAGTTCGCTAGAAGACCCAGACAAGCGTGAAAAGATATACGACATAGTAACGCTGATGCGCGGAGCCGTACACGGCGTAAAGTATCTACACCTGTATCTGAATGTCAAGGAGGACAACCTAGACGAGTTGATAAGGCAGGTACCGTCACTGAAGAGGCCCACCATAAGCAAGCTCAGTGAACCAGAATGGTTTGGTGTTAACACCGTCATACCCAAGGAGGAGTTTTACAAACTCATACCCAAGCTCAGAAAGGTGGCTCAAGGGCTGGTGGTGCATGAACCGCGGCAGATACTCGAACTTGAAGAGATAAAGCGCGACGAGGAGAATTGATGCGCATAGTTAGGCTGCAAGCCCGTTCTGACATGATAAAATTCGCCAAGGAACTGCAGGGCGTGCGGCGGATAGTAGATGATACTGATTATATAAATTCGATCATATGTGATGTCAGGGAGAGGGGAGATGCGGCCCTGCGTGAGTACGAGGGCAAGTTCGGCAGCATGCAGTCAGGTACGCCCGTGCGCGTATCCGGCCAAGAGATCAAAGAGGCATACTCCAGAGTCTCCCGCACCGAACTTGCAGCCTTGGCAACTGCAGGTGGGCGCCTGCGC
>RKRU01000038.1 GCA_007571225.1 Nitrosopumilaceae archaeon
CTGGGGGCCGTTCCTCTCACCCCCCCCCCAATGCGGGCGTGGGAGTGGGTGGGTCGTCCGGCGCGTGGCCGTTCATCGTCATTATAGTCGTCGTAGTTGAATGCTTTTTCGGTTTTGTTCATTATTGCTGGCTTCTCAAAAAGTACGTTTATAATGATTTTGGAGGGAGAAGTGAAAGAGGTTATCTCCTCCTCCCACAACCATCAAGATTAGACGTAAGCAATCCGCCGAATTTGTGCTTGGGATCAGTCATTCAAACGTGAAGGACTCAAACAGCTACTGGGTGCTTATAAAGTGGACAACCCCTTACAAGGCCCCATATTTTTGACATCCAAGTAAATTTATGCGCGCATCTGCCCTAGTTACCCGCACTCAAAATTTGAGATTTAGGTTAACTGCCTGACCGGGCAGATCTCCTGCTGCACCTACGAGTACGCCGGCACGGGCCTTGCAGGCCCACCACAATAATTACACCTCAGGCAAAGCACGCAAGATCTTCTTTTAGAATTACATGTATCATGATGCAAGTCCCTTCTTCATCTTGTCCTTAGTGAATATAGCAAGGCTGGCAACAAATGCGGCAAGCATCGCAATTCCAGTAACATATGCATAGTTGAATCCAGCAGCATCAGAGTGCATCTGATTCAGCATGAACGTGACGGCAAGCAGTACGGCTCCCAGATACATCAGACCCCTGTGCGCCTCCAATGCTGACACAACCGTTTCTGTCGTATATGAAGTTCTTCATACGGGCATACGTAAGATTCCCCTTGTAACCGTTCAGGTTCGGTGCAGACAGTCTGCTGTTAATAATCATATATTCAGGCGTGGAAACAGACAGCTACAATCAATTAACACTACAAGAGTGGTGTTGGGGGGAAGAGGGTTACCTGCAGAAGAGTCTATTATACCGAAATTAGGTCGCACTAACTTTGGAGAGATCGCATCCTACCTGCAGAAGAGAGAAACCCTTCGCATATACCATGTCACTCGTCGCTGCGTCGCCTGCGCGCTGCTGCCACAACAATTACGGCTATGACGACTGCTGCTGCTGCCACTATTATCATCATTACAGGCGACAGGGCCAAATCCCCCCCGGCACCAAACGCGGCAAACGCATCCGAATCCACATCAAAGGGCCCCGGCTCTGGAGGCGGCGGTTCTGGAATATAGACAGTCGCGTAATGTGTAAGAAGGTGCTCGTCCCTCACGCTGTCCTTGTACCTGACATCTATCCTGATCTCGTGTTCGCCATACCTCGGCTCGCCGTCGGCAAACTCCACAAGCACATTAAACGGCACGGGCGCATCCACCTCCAGCTCGTCGAGAAACTGCGAGGACGGCTTTATGTTGGAGTCGCCTACAGGCGTAATGGAGACAAACCCGAATAGGCCGTCCTCATTTCCCTCGTTTATGATCTCCCCGATTATCATGGGCTTGTCAGATATCTCTATTACGCCCACATCAAAGACGGCAAGATCGATTAGCCCCTTGACGTAAAAGTCCACTATGCGAGACACGGCAACCTGATCGCCGTGAGGGTTGTAATACGACACCTCCACTGGGATCCTCAACGTCTCGCCGCGAAGCGAATGCGGCACGTATACCGTAGTGGTGATCGTAACCGACGACTTGGGCTCTATCTGGCCTAGGTCCCAGCTCGACTCGAAGAGTATTACATTCTCCACATTGGTGGTAGACTCTGCGGAAGCAGACTCTGTCTGGGTGTTGGTGGCCACGACCTCCACGCCTGCAAGCGGGGCGGTCCCGTCGTTTGATATCTGGATTACAACCTCGTTTGAGCGGAGTGACGTGAGGAATGGATCGACTGCCTTTATGTTGACTACGGTATCGCCGGTAATGCTAAAGTCAAAGTCGGCATACGCAGTACGCACGCCCGACTCCCGCAGCCTAGAGTAGTCGACCTTTACGGCCGCAGGGTACTGCCCGATCTCGATGTTGTCCCCCACATCCACAAAGAACGTAAGTGAGAATACCTCGCCCGCCATAGAGTTGGAGTCGCTGTCTGCCCGTACCAGTAGATTCCCGGACCCCCCGGATGCCTCAAAGCCAAACGGCAGCGAGAGCTGGCCCCTGATCCCGGTGATGTCCTGTGTGCCTATGTTTGCAAACACGACGGTAAACGGAACGTTGCTGTCGCCTGCCTCGACCTCTATCTTCTCTTCAAATTTCCCAAAGTAGGCATCTAGAAACTTGACATCACCAAAGTCCCTCTCAAACGGGGAGTCGCCAAACCCCCCGAACTGTATCTGGGCATGGGCTGGTCCTGCCCCCTGCACTGACAAAACCGCACAGCCTGCCACTACAAGCGCGGCCATGACCGCAAGTCTGATCCCGTATCCTGCAGCGTGGGATGCAGCCGCGCCACCGCCACCGCCGCGGCTACTGCCGCGGCTACTGCCGTCGACTGACATCATCTCAAATGATGATGCACGGCCGCGGCTCATCTTACGACACCACCACTACTACCACTACCACTACCACTACCACTACCACTACCGATGCTGCCCACAACAGGCTCCAGCTTCCGCCGCTCAGACACCCTGCCATCATGTACCGTAATCACCCGATCGACATCCCCGAACTGCCCTGGATCATGCGTCACAACCACAAACGTCTGTTCCAGCCTTTTAGCAGTGGACTTCATGAGTTCTATCACGTTGTAAGACGAGACCGAATCCAAGTTGCCAGTAGGCTCATCGGCAAGGACTATCGATGGGTTGTTTATCAGTCCGCGCGCGATCGCCGCCCTCTGGGCCTGTCCGCCCGATATCTGGTTTGACCTGCTGTCCGCCTGCGCCTCTAGGCCCACTGCCCGAAGCAGCGCCATCGCATCGTCCTTGATGCGTCCGTCTCCTCTGCGGCCTGCAATCTGCCTTGGCAGCATTACGTTCTCAAGTACGGTAAGGTCAGTCAGCAGGTTGGAGAACTGTGCTATGAACCCCAGCCGCCTGTTCCGAAACGATGCAGTCTTGTTGTTACTCAGCCAAGTGGTATCCGTGCCGTCTATTACAACGCTGCCGCCGGTGGGGGTGTTGAGCAGTCCTATCATGTGTAATAAGGTGGTCTTTCCGGACCCCGAACTTCCCACAATCAGTACAAACTCGCCTCTGTGCACCTCAAAGGAGGCATCGTCTAGGGCCACCACGCGGCTCTCGCCGTGCCCGTACACCTTGCTGAGGTTCCGCACGCTCAGTACGGTTGTTGTTGCTGCTGCTACCTCAGACAGCCCTTATCGCCTCCACCGGCGTAAGCCTTGTAGCCC
Source organism: Nitrosopumilaceae archaeon (assembly GCA_007571225.1). GTDB lineage: Archaea > Thermoproteota > Nitrososphaeria > Nitrososphaerales > Nitrosopumilaceae > Nitrosopumilus. Next base: position 3,287 of record RKRU01000038.1, read on the forward strand.
TGTATGACGGGTACAGTGACGCGATTATCGCAAGCGCAAATGATGTTAGCGCAGTCTGGATTATCTTTACCCAGTCATAACTAACCTCAAGCGCAAGACTGTTGTTAAACGACATCTTGGTCTCCTTTGCATAAAACGTATATCCTAGGCCCGCAGCAGTCCCCACCCCGGCACCTATTGCACCTATCAGCATTCCCTGCAGTATAAATACAATCAAAACGTCGCGCCTTCTTGCACCTAGCGCGCGCAGTATCCCTATCTCCCTAGTCTTGCCGTTTACCAGCATCATCTGGATGGTCACTATAGCAAATGCAGAGGACATCATACCAAAGTATCCAATCATGTTTATCATAGCAATACCAGAACGGAAACCTTCAAGCCGGGACTCAGCTGCTTCCTCTACAGTCTCGGCCACAAAGTCCTCGCTTGGAAAGGATCTCAAAAACAGATCCCGGACTTGCGCCGACTGCGAGCTGTCGGCCATCCGGACCAAAAACGAGCTCGTCTCCCCTTCGCGCGCCATCATGTCCCGCAGCGTATCTATATGTACGACCACCGAATAGTCAAAGCCCTGCCCCCCAGGAGAGTCTGCAATTCCAGATACGATAAAGCGCCGGATATTCTCCTCGCCCCACCTGTCCACCACCATCAACTTGACGCTGTCGCCCACGACGGCCCCTCCTAGGTCGCTGGCCACATTGGAGCCTAGTACAATGGAGTTGCGCGCAAACACATAGCTGCCCTCGTTTACGGTTTTGTGAACAGTTGATGCGCGCATGTCCCGCATGGGATCAACCCCCACAACCGGCACGCGCGTCTCCTCTATGAGCTCCCCGTTCTTTGTTACGTTTATCTCGCCCGTACCCGACAGCCGTGGCGCGACTGCCTCTACAGACGGTATGCGCTCAAACCAACCTATTATGGCCAGGTCGGATTTTGTGATAAGCGAGGACTCGTCGGTTATCTGGACATCTCCAATACTATAGTCCTTGGCATCACGCACCATGGCGTCATAGAGTCCCTGGAATATCACAAAGTTGACGTGTATCACAAGTATCCCCACGGTTACGGCAAGCACGGCTCCAACTAGGCTGCCCTTTTTACTAAAGAGCATGCGCTTTGCCAGTCGCATCCTATACGCCATGGGATCACTAGAATAGTCTAATATATAACATATATTCCAACTACAACTGATATTTAAGACAATTTTATGGCAGGTTAATAATTTCTATATTCTAGCGCATCCATAAAAATTACATAATGGATAGTTTGGATATGAAGATTCTGAGCAGGCTGCTTGACAACTGTAGGGAGTCTGATCGCAGCATGGGCATGAACATCGGGATTACGGGGGCCGCAGTCAAGGCCCGGATACAGAGGATGCAGAATGCAGGAATAATACAGAGGTTCATCGTAAAGGTGGAGCCGCCCCTGCTGGGACTCGACGTACTATATCTAGTGGCCACAGGCGAGGATACAGAAGAGATTGCAAGGCAGGCAGGCCTAGTGGGCAAGCCCTACCTGCTAGTGCCGTGCGTGGGCGGGATTACCGTATGCGGCATTGTAATCAACAGTAACGAGAGTATACCAAAGAGTATCAGGCTGATAAAGGAGATCATGAAGGAGACCAGAATACTGAGCATATTTGAAGCCGAGAGTGAGGGTCCCGATACGAGCTTGACTAAGACCGACCTGCGTATACTCGATAGTCTGATAGCAGAGCCGCGAAGACGGTCAGACTCCATAGCAGAGGATACGGGATTCTCCACCAAGACAATCGCGCGCTGCAGGGACAAGCTCAATGCAAATCCCGGGGTGCAGTTTACCGTCGTGTATGACCCTAAAAGGATAGGGAGGTACATCCCGCATGTGGTACTTGTAACGACTACTAGGAAGGAGCCCGAGTGCGTACTGCATGAGCTCGACGAGCGGTTCTCAGGGTCGTACATGCAGGCGCCGTTTGTGGCCAAGAATCAGATAGTGCTGTTTATGTACAGCAGGACGATATATGAGATGGATGAGATTGTCCAGAGGATCAGACATGCAGACTATATAAAGGCGGCCGACCTGTTCATACCCAAGGAGATCTTCATGTATAACAAATGGCTGACAGACGTGATAGGCGACACGGCAAGCTCGCCTAGGTTGCACCTGGCCCCCCCGTCATGACGTACAGTCAAACGGCGTGCGTGTCATGACAGGCCACGGCTTGGTTCGGGCAGTAGTGGGGGGAGACCTGCATGCCGACAGGAGGCAGCACATGGCAATCCTCTTTGCAGTTCTGATACTGTCGTCGTACGTACACCTCTGGAATGTGGCGGGCTTTCCGGATATTGCCTTTGACGAGGGGATCTACATGCGCAGGGCAATGACTATACTTGAGACTGGAGACCCACAAGAGTCTTATTTTTACGATCATCCGTACATGGGCCAGATCGTCTTGGCCGGATTTGCAGCGCTAGCAGGCTTTCCAGATACAGTAGAGCAGACGCTTGAGACATCATATATGCTGCCGCGAATTATGATGGGCCTGCTTGCCGTACTTGACACATTTCTCATATACAAAATCTCAGAGAAGAGATTTGGCAAGAGGGCTGCTGTAATGGCTGCCGTGCTGTTTGCAGTCATGCCCATGACATGGATGTTCAGGCGAATCTTGCTCGATAGTATTATGATGCCATTTATACTGACATCTATACTGCTAGCACTGTACTCGAGGGAGCGGCCCTGCCTGCTGATCCTCTCTTCTGTGTGCATGGGCGTGGCCATATTTACCAAGGTTACCGCCATAACCATGATACCAGTCGTCGCATACATCATACTGACAAACCACAGAACCGCAGGGCACAGGGCGCTAGGACACCACACATGGCAATCAAAACCCGGAGCGCTCCTAGCAGGATGGCTGGCTCCCGTACTTGCCATACCGGCGATCTGGCCTGCAGCCGCCCTCTACCATGGCCGCATACACATGTGGCTTGGGGATGTCCTGTGGCAAGCAGGACGCAGTACGGGACAGTTCTGGCCCATTACAACCAACATAGTGTTTGTAATCGATCCAGTTCTGATGTGTTTGGGCGTGGCAGGACTTGGCTATGCTGTACTGAAGCGAAACCTGCTTGTCATAGTATGGATTGCGCCATTTCTAGTCTTTGTAAACTTGGCAGGATTCTTCCAATACTTTCACTATATTGCAATCATGCCAGTACTCTGCATCGCAGCAGGATATATGCTAGGTGGTATTATGCGCAGAAGGGTAGCCATTACCACAGCAGTACTGGGAGTCGCCGTATATGGCATTGTAGTGTCTGCCATAATAGTCTCACATGACGTAACGTCTGCACAGTTCATGGCAATGCAACACATCATAGATACGTTTGACGATTCTGAATTCACCCTGATAGCGGGTCCTGCATACTCGTGGATACTATCTGATGTCCATGGGAAGAAGAATGTCTTGCCAGACTATGGCGACGTATTGTTTTACGAGCCGGCGACGAAATACAGGTACGTAGTAGTCGACAGTCACTTTTTGTTTGACCAAAATAGAGGTGAGGAGATAACAGAACTTTTGAAGACTACGTACTCTACAAGGACGTTTGTATCGGACAACCAACCAGATACCAGCCAGTTTCCATACCAGACATTCATGGTAACCACGGAGGGCACTTTTGTAGATATTAAAACCGATAGTGGGGATGCGGCAGCGGCAGCGCCGGGTGCGGACACATCATGGTCGGAGGGGGCA
>RKRU01000079.1 GCA_007571225.1 Nitrosopumilaceae archaeon
CATTAAGAGAGACGGTCAAGGTAATGTTGACGCCAATGATATCTTCACTGTCACTGCTAAACCATGCGGACATTGACACCGAGGCAGAGCTGTTAGTGTATGGGACTGTAGTCATCGTGCTGAATATAGGAATGTATGTAGGGATCCCAGTTGGCACGGCCGTGTTTGTTGGTGCAAGACTGCGACAGAACCGCACGTAATAGCAGATTTCAACTGAACAATATCTTATGTAACCGTTTAGGATCGCGCAAACAGTTTGTTGAGTTTGTGCTCGGGGGCGGATAGTTAATCGCTAGGGACCTAAACAGTAACGATCTTGGAAATTACACGGAGATATAACACATAGATAAAAGCTTTTAATACCCAATAATAAATTAGGACTAATGAAGACTAGAACAATAAGCTCATTTTTTATGCTGACTGTGCTTGTAGCAGGAATAATTGCAACTGCGCCAATGACCGCCGCCGCCGCAGATCACCCAAAGGTTACAATCGAACCTGTTGAAGGATCAGGTGTGCCAGGATGTGAACAGACTGATGATAAATGTTACGGCGACAACACAATAATTACTGTTGATGCAGGAACCGAGATAACCTTCTCAAATACGGACTCAGTAGCGCATACGTTGACTGCAGGAAAGCCCGGGGGTGAACCTACCGGCGAGTTTGATAGTGGTCTTGTAATGCCAGACGCAACATTCACTTTCAAGGTAGAGAACGAGGGTACGATTGACCATTTTTGTCTGGTTCATCCATGGATGACAGGCCAGATCATAGTGCAAGCAGCAGGTATGTATAACGATGATGTAAAAGAACATGATGACGACCACGATAGTGCAATGATGGACGATAGTGACGATAGTGCAATGATGGACGATAGTGACGATAGTGCAATGATGGACGATAGTGCAATGATGGACGATAGTGCAATGATGGACGATAGTGACGATAGTGCAATGATGGACGATAGTGACGATAGTACAGATGATACGTCTAATGGTGGCGGATGCCTGATTGCAACTGCAACATACGGATCAGAGCTTGCCCCGCAGATCCAGCAGCTAAGAGAGCTGAGGGACAACACCATCCTCGAGACTGAATCTGGAACAGCATTCATGTCTGGATTCAACCAGATATACTATACCTTCTCGCCAGCAATAGCCGATCTTGAGAGGGAGAATCCTGCATTCAGAGAGACGGTCAAGGTAATGTTGACGCCAATGATATCTTCACTGTCACTGCTAAACCATGCGGACATTGACACCGAGGCAGAGATGCTCGGATACGGCATGTCAGTTATCATGCTGAATATAGGAATGTACGTAGGGATTCCAGCCTTTGCAATACTAAAATGCAGCAGACTAGTACAAACAAAAATTCTAACAACAAACCAAGATAGATAATGTAGCTGACTTACTACAGATTACATTGTCTTTATTTTTAAACTGTTAAAGAGATGGGGCTGCGTGATTTTTCAAAACTGTTGTGTATGATGAATGTAGACTGGCTGCATAACAATAATGACGATGACGATGACGATGTAACCGGCCGAGTCAAGGTAGGAGCGACCGCCGAGTCATATGGATGTAACTGTTTACATCCAGCGTAAACAATTTGCCAAATTTGTGCTTGGAATCGGTCATTCAGGCGTGTGGGGGGGGCGTAAACAGTTACGTCGGTTTGGCGTGTACGGTTTGGCTTACAGTCACACAATAGACGGTTTTCTGACCAGCGCCACCACACCTAACACTACAGCAGCGGCAGATATGGACAGTCCCAAAATGGCAAGGTTATATGCAGTATAGTTGTCGCCGCCGCCATCGCCACTGCCATCACTAGGGGAAGGTATGTTGATCCGTCCCGACTCTATCTTCGATATATCCTGCTGTAACGAGATTACGGCCTTCTTTAATGCCGCAACTTCTGCGCTGTCTATGCTACCAGCATCCACGCCGCTGCTACCGTCGCCAGAGGAACCTCCTCCCATAACAGGTGGAAAGTCCAGTATTGCAGTATGCTCAACATCTTCGATCGGGATCCTGACATCTACCGGCGTACCCCGGATATCGCCCTTGATCTCTACTAGATACGTGCCGGTCTGTGTTGGGATTATTGGAGAGTAATAATGTCCCGGTTTCGGATCAGAGTTGAAGGCCAACAGTTTTGATTCCCCTCCAGAGAATATTTTGGCGTCAACTCCCCTGAATACATGTGTGACTCCGGTGGATATACCCTCGCGCTCACCTAGTTCCATTACCGACGTTACGACAGTATTTCTCAGGCCTACAATGGGAGGCTCCACTCCCCATCCCACTTCAATGGCGTACTGGTCTACGGTAATCGTAGTATGTGCAAAGGCAGGTACAGTCATTGCGCCAGCCATAATCATAATTCCAATCAAGAATGTAGAGACACCCAACAGGTAGGTAACGGTCCTCAATGATTTGGTTGGACTGTAATATGTTATATTTCTACGCCATATTTTATACACATATTCATAAAAAATCAACAGAACGGATTTTATACCAATTAAGGGATTATATTTACTGGCAATAAATCTTTAAGCGGTAACAAATCTCCAAGAACAATGCGACTAATGCCTGGGGCATTTACAATCATATCATCCCTGTCATTATTGTTGTTGCTTTCATCATCAATATTTTTTCTCCCCACCGCGTCGGCCCATCCGTATATAGAAGAGACCCTTCCAAGTACCGCCCAGAACGCCCCGGCGGGGACAACTGAAGTGGTAGTACACTTTTCAGAGTCAGTAGATATAGAGTTTAGCGAGATCAGGGTTCTAGACGATAAGGGGGAACGCGTGGACAACAGGGATATGGACTATTACAACGGCGAGCTGTCTCTGATAGTTACAACACAGCCACTAGAAGATGGAGTATATACCGTCTCTACAAAAGTCCTGTCAAAAGTGGACGGACATCTGGTACCCGGTGTCTTTTTGTTTGGCGTAGGAGATGTTGTGATAGATCCCGAACTGTTGAGTCGGGAAAAAAATACCGAGATATTGTTCATTCCTGAAGCGGCAGCAGAGTTTCCGGGAATAGTGGGCCAGACCATAATACTTGGCGCTCTAGTTGCAATCCTAGCAGTCTGGAGAACCGTAAACAGACGGTCGCTGGGGGATGAGGCAGGCGTTGTAGAAGAGTTCCATCGCAAGAAGGTCATACAGCTGATCGGAGCAGGACTTCTACTGCTGCTGGCCTCGAATCTGGCCGTAATCATGCTGCAGATGTCAAGGCTGGAGTCTACCCTGGCCGAGGCCGTTCTGACCCAGTTTGGCATGGTCTGGCTTGCAAAAATGGCCACAATAATTACGATGTTCGTGATATGGTTTGGCATGAATGCGGCAAAAAACAGCACATCTACAAGAATAATGCAGTTTGCCATGCTCGGAGCAACGTTGGTACTGATGATGACATCTAGCATATCTGGACACGGCGCAGCCACGGAGACCGTGGAGGTAGTAGTACTTGACTACATACATAACATAGTTGCGGGTGTATGGATAGGTGGAATTATATACGCTCTGTTCGTGCTGTTCTCCTCGCTCTCCAAATGCTCCAGTGAGAACAGGGAGAGAACAAGTCTGTCAGTAATACCGAGACTCTCCATGATATTCATAATATCGGTTGGGGTGGTTATCGTGACCGGCCCCACCCTGTTGTGGACACTGGAGAGCGATGTGGGCTTGATCACCGAATCCCTGTTTGGCCGCCTGATCATACTCAAAGTGGCAATTGCGTCAGCCATGGTAGGCAGCGGGATGTTCATCCAGCGCATACTGCAACGCAGGGCAGAAGTGGAGTTGCGCCGATCTGAGAAGATAAACATTCATGCCAAGATCAGGAGGGTACTTGGAATGGACATGGCAATGGGGATAGCGCTGCTAGTGGTAGTAGCCCTGCTTACAAATGGGACCCTGCCGGCAGGCGAGATTCAGAGAAGCAGCGCAGTCGAAGAGATCTCCACGTTTAGCATCACCGAGTTTTCAGGGAATGTAAGGTTTGATGTGGATATCACGCCCTTTGCAACAGGCGAGAATCTTATTCTAGTCACCGTAAGCGGGACGGGCAACGGTAGTGGCAGCAGACCTGCGGATCTTTTAGATGATTTTAGTGGGGTGAAGGTAAAGACATCAAATCCGTCAAGGAACATCCCGCCAATCGAGGTTGCCATGAATCCCATACACGGTGGTGATCCCTCTTCATTCTCCGCTACACAATCTATCGATGAGGATGATGATGATAAAAATGTCAACAGGTTTTGGGGCAAACTAACACTTGGATTCTCCGGGGATTGGCTGATTGAGATAGAGGCCCAGAGAAAGCAACACGCAAACGAGGCAGTCCTCCTAGACATATTTGCAAAACCCAGACTAGCAGAGATCCGTACTCAGGTTACAGAGTATCTGCTGCCCAACGATACGAGGCCCCTGCACGCAGTATATGATGATAAACTAAGCAGCATATGGATCAGCGACACATCAAAGGCCAGATTGTGGGAGTTTGCCACAGAGGATGCACAGCAGTTCACCCCGCATTATTTTGAGGGAAATGGAACCACCTTCCTGACATACAACCAACATGACGGCAACGTATGGTTTACCGACATGGTCGGCAGCAGGATTGGGTTTGTAGATACACAAAGCAATACAATTACGACTATAGATGTACCAGAGCTGATCACCGAAGGAGATCAACTGCCAACTGACAAGCCTGCTCCATTCTTCATAGAGTCCGACTCTGATGGAAACGTGTGGTTTACAGTCATTAACAGGGGCATGATTGTAAAGTACCAGCCACAAACAGACATGTTTGAGAGTGTTGTTGTCCCGGGAGATAATCCGCGCCCGTTTGCCCTAGAGGCGGGTCCCGATGGCATGATCTGGTATACGGCCACAGGAACCGGTACGGTAGGTCATGTGGATCCCAAGGACGGCAGCCTGACTGAAGTAATAACAGAACCACTAGAGAGTCCCGAGGCGCTACTCTTTGATCCGGGTAAAGTGGGGGACGCTAGAACCCTGTGGATTACAGAACATACGGGACATGCGGTTGTAGAATTTGATCCGATACTAGGGACACTAGAGAGGTATGAGGTTCCAGATAATAAATCGTTGCCGTTTGGAATGGAGATTGACAGGTATGGCAACGTATGGTTCGCGCAGCATACGATAGACAAGATGGGGGTACTAGACCCACACAACGAAGAGATAATCGAGATCGATATTCCCACACAGACATCGTTTGTGCAGTTTCTAGTATCAGATGGAGACGGCAACGTATGGTTCGCCGAACAGAGAGCAAACAGGGTAGGAATGCTGAGTATTACGGAGGGCCCAAGTACATATCAGGTACCTGTGTATGACGATAACGGGAAGGTTGTTGTGGGGGGAGGTCAAGACACCGCCAGTCTACAGCATCTAAGCGATATAAGGTATGCTGATCTTGTATCGCCGTTAATGGCGCTTGGAATATTATCCACCTCGCTCTTTTATGTAAAGGCAGTGCATGACAAGAGGAGGCTAGACCGTCTGTTCTTCTTTGTGCAGTAGCTTCTTTAACTTTGTTGTCGCCATTACGCCAACAAGTATGGAGATTGTCAAAAGTACGATGCAGCCAGCAGGCGCAATGTTAACTATGTACGAAATTATAATCCCCACAATCACCGAGAATACCGCTATGGTAATGGATACAATCATCGTTCCCAAGAATCCCCTTCCCAGTATCATTGCCGTAATGTTTGGAATGACAAACAAGGCAGATATGAGTAGCACGCCCACAAGCTGCGTTGCCGTAACTACGGTCAGTCCAGCCATGAGGATTAACAGATAGTTTATCCGCTCCACACGTATCCCACTTACCTTGGCCTGTTTTTCATCAAATGTAGAGTAGAGGATCTGTCGAAAGAGTAGTAATATGACTATGAATATGGCGCCGGTCAGGGCGAGAATGAACATTGTATCATAGGCGCTCACAAGCAGGATACTTCCAAACAGAAAGCTGAATACGTCAATTGAGAATCCCCCCGAGAGTCCGATCATGACCAAGGCAACAGCAATTCCCGAGGCCAACAACACCGCTATTGCCGCATCGCCTGAGATATTAAATCTCTCCCGAGTACGCGTGATCACTATTGCACTTATTATAGAGAATACGTATGCTACCCAGAGCGGATATATTCCCAGAAACAATCCCAAGGCAGCTCCGCCAAATGATGAGTGTGCTAAAGCATCTCCAAAAAGCGAGTATCGCCGCAGAACCAGAAATATGCCCATCACAGAACAGAGTACAGCAATTACGGAGCCAGAAAGAAGCGCCCGTTGCATAAAGTCATACGCCAGTATCTCAAAGATCATATCAACTGTTGTGCTCCTTTATGTCACAGGCCGGTGAAGGTGGTGCATAGGCATGTGGCCGCAATCTCAAAGAACATATCAACTGTTGTGCTCCTTCATGTGAATATACATGGGACCTTCAGAGTATTGTTTTATCAACTCCTCGTCTGCAAAGAACTCTTGCGTCGAGCCATGAAACGAGAGCTTTCTGTTGAGGCACGCCACACAGGTAGATGTCATGTTCACAGCATCCAGATCGTGTGACGACCACACTATGGTTATTCCGTGATTGGAGTTGAGATCCTGCAGAATGCCATAAAAGAGTTTGACGCTAGATTGATCTACTCCGGTTATGGGTTCATCCAAGATAAGCATCTTGGGGTCCGTAACCAAGGCTTTTGCAATGAATACACGTTGTTGCTGACCACTCGACAATAGTCCTATGCGCCTGTCTGCAATCTCATGAATCCAGAGCTCCTGCATCACCTCATCGATCTTATCCTCATTTACAGCAGTATGCCACATTCCCATTCTAATTACCTCCCTAACGGTAACCGGAAAGTTACTCTCAAAATGCATCTTTTGAGGCACATAGCCGATCTTCTTTAGTGCTGAGCGGGAATTTTTTATATCGTCACCAAATATCCGTATAG
>RKRU01000012.1 GCA_007571225.1 Nitrosopumilaceae archaeon
AGAGTGCGCAGAGAGATTTTTCAAACACCAACTCGGTTGTTACCCTACTGGATTATGGCAATCTGGAATTCCTGTTTACGGCTGACGCCACAAAAAGGACCGAGAATTGGCTGCTGCAAAACTATAGTGGTGCTGAACTGGATGTGGATATAATGAACTCTCCCCACCATGGCTCCGCCGGCAGTAGCACGGCCGAGTTTATCAGCGCAACTAGTCCTAAACTGGTGATCCATTCTGCAAACACTAACAATCAGTACGACCATCCACACTCAGAGACATTACAACGGTACACGGAGTTTGGTGTTTCGCAGGCGCAGACCAATTCTGGAAATGTTGTGGTTCAGACTGACGGTACTGGGTGTTCTCTCATAATCGGGACCAGCACAGAAGTACCGTGTTTTGACGGGATCGGTATGGTTTCGGATCTTGTGGCTCCCGCTCCGATACCAACACCTGAACCAACACCTGAACCAACACCTGAACCAACACCTGAACCAGAACCAAAAAAACAATCCACATCATCGTGTCGTTGATTGTCGTTTTGCTTATATCAGGACAGACCAATACTAGATATGCCAGTGGAGAGAGGGGAAGAGGACGATCGGAGCACAGTAGAAATCCCGTTTTAGATAGTCTCTATATGCAGTCAGGGTATCCGACTTGGATTCCCAAATCCCGGACGACCTTATGCAACAGACTCATGCAGACACCACTTTAAATAAGAAGATGCGCATCTATAGTCGTTGACAACTACAGTTGTGGTGGGTGGATTCTTTGGTGATGAGGGAAAGGGAAAGATAATCTCATACCTTGCCTCACATGACTCCCCAAAGATCGTGGCAAGGGGGGGAGCAGGACCCAATGCGGGCCACACCATCAAGGATGGGGACCGCACATACAAGGTCCGCATGCTTCCAAGCGGCTTTCTTAACAAGGACGCGAGGGTAATGATAGGACCTGGTGTTGTAGTGGACCCGGATGTCTTGATTAGTGAGATACAAAATTATGATGTGGGGGGGCGCGCCCTTGTGGATGCCAACTGCGGCATCATAGATGCGTCACACCGCGACCGTGACTCTGGCGGTATGCTAAAAGAGAAGATAGGCAGCACGGGCTCTGGTACTGGACCTGCCAACTCTGATCGCGCAATGCGCACACTAAGGCTTGCGCGCGACATACCAGAACTCTCCGAGATGATAACAGATGTCTCACAGGAGATCAACTCTGCAATTGCAACAGGCGAGAACGTGCTGATCGAGGGGACCCAGGGTACGTTTCTGTCGTTGTGGCACGGGACATACCCGTACGTTACGTCCAAGGACGTGACTGCGTCGGGCATATGTGCCGACGTGGGGCTTGGACCGACAAAGGTGGATGAGGTTATGGTGGTCTTCAAGTCTTATGTTACGCGGGTGGGTACGGGGCCGTTGAACAACGTACTTTCAGTAGAGGAGATGCAGAGGCGTGGATGGACCGAATTTGGAACCGTTACTGGCCGTCCTAGACGCGCGGCAGATTTTGACATGAGCTTGGCTGCACGTGCCGCAATGCTCAACGGCGCCACACAGGCCGCGGTCACAAAGATGGACGTACGGTTTCCAAGGTGCGCCCACAAGACCGAGTTTGGGGATATGCCAGATGATGCAAAAAAATTCATACTGGATATAGAGGACGCACTAGGCATACCGGTAAGCATCATAGGAACGGGGCCGTACGTTGATGACATAATAGACAGGCGGACCTGACTGCAGTCAGAAGCCGTAGTATCTTCGATTGGTTTTGGTCTGTTTTTTGACATTACAACCAAAAAACATACCATCGTCAATGCAGATATTGTAATCCCGCCTAGAGCAGTGGCCGCCTGTATGACTTCGCCTGCCCTTATATGGATCTGACAACCATGTTATATGCACTTAAACACGACTGAAAAATCCATGTTGTACTACTAAAGAGGTCTTTTTCCCAGTTATTTTTTGTGCTAGGCAGGGCAGATAAAGTCATACGGCCGCCGGCCCTGACACATTGAAGCCGACTGCGGGCAGGTACTGCAGCCTGTGGATTTTGTCCTGTACAGCCACACAGTGCATAACCACAGTGCATAACCACATAGTCGCGAACTTTATACTAGTTAATTACAACCGACAATGAGATGAGTTCGTTTAGAACCAGACTTGCAGAGGCATCTAGATGCAGATCCTCACAACTGATACTTGCATGCGACTATGATCTTAAACAATATGATGTGGCCGATATACTTGAGACCATAAATGCAGTCTCCCCATACATATGTGCAGTAAAGCTGAACTTTCACCTGCTGCTGCCGCTTGGCTCCGAAGAGTTATCATCCATAACTAAAACTGCACACGACAACGGACTGCAGACAGTTGCCGACATCAAGCTCAACGACATAGGCAACACCAACCGTATGACCGCAGACAATCTGTGGAACGAGGGGTTCGATGCGGTCATCGTGAATCCCATGATGGGCCTTGACGGCCTGAAAATACTGTCCGAGTACGCGCACTCTAAAGGCAAGGGCGTGATAATGTTGTGTCATATGAGCGCGCCAGAGGCCCTGCAGGCATACGAGTTGGAGATTGTAACACCTGCAGGTGCAAAGAAGTGTTTATACCAATTATTCCTAGATTGGGCGCTGGACTCTGGAGTTGACAGTATCGTGGTGGGCGCCACGTTTCCAGACATAATAGGTGAGTGCGCTGAGTACATGAGGCGCGATATACACCAGCCAAGGCCGTACATCATGTCCCCCGGTGTAGGTGCGCAGGGTGGGGATGCGGCAGCGGCCCTGTCTGCCGGCTCGGATTATCTGATCGTGGGTAGGACCATACTATATGCAGACGATCCCGCAGCAGCGGCCCTGCAACTGTGTAGGCCTGTAGGTTAAAAAGACAAGGGGGACTGTCCGTGTTAGTTTGATGCAGGCGCAGGTGACTGTGGCTACCATTTGGGTCTCCCATCTCGAATGACCGATTCTGGGCAAGAATCTGGCAGACTTTACGCCGAACCCAAACGGTTACTGGCAATATGTGTCAGTTTTGTATGTGGCGCCTTGCGCGCGCCAGCATACTTTTTGCAGCCGGATACGTGACCCTGCTTGCTGCATTCTCGTACCCCTCCCACGCATGCCTGCGATGCTCGTCGGACAGCACGACCCTCTTAGTTGCAGTCTTGCCTAAAAAGAAGACCACCTCTTTGTGTACTATGGTGTCGCCGTCCATATACCTGTACTTCATCCTCTCCCTGAAGCCGGGGACTATCTCCACATCTACAATTCCAGTCTCTTCTCTTACCTCCCTTAGTGCAGTCTGTAAATCAGTCTCCCTGCCCTCCTTTTTGCCCTTTGCAAACTCCCAATGCAGGGCCGGGTACTGTAGCAGCAAAAAGACGGGTTTTCTGCCTCTGAGCCTGTACAGTATGACCCCTGCCGATCTCTCCTCCCTTGCATTCATCTTCCTACCCTTCTGGTCCTTTTCTGGAATATACGTACCGCCCTCATAAGGTCAATCTTGCGAAACTCCGGCCAAAATATATCCATAAATATCAGCTCACTGTATGCGCTCTGCCACATCAGAAAGCCGCTCAGCCGCTTCTCCCCCGAGGTACGCAGTATCATGTCTGGCGACGATTGCGGCAGGTGTGACGTGTACAGGTTCGACTCGATCTCCTCTCTGTCTATGTCGTCTATGTCAAGTCTTCCGTCTGATATCTTCTTGGCAATCTTTCTTACAGCGTCTACCATCTCGTACTGGCCACCGTAGGCAAGAGCAATGTTCAGAAAGTGGTTGTCGTATCTGTCAGTTGCACCGTCAAGCCTAGCAAGTACGTCTTGGACCGACTCTGGGAGCATCTCGATCCGGCCTATCCCCTTTACCCTCATGCGGCTCCTGTGGATGCGCGGGTCTGCAAGCAACTTCTCTAGCCTCTGCCTGATGAGCTCGTATAGGTCTTCTAGCTCGCAGTCGTCCCTTGAGAGGTTCTCAGACGAGAGCACGTACAGTGTGATTATCCTGATTCCCAGCTCCTCGCACCAGTCAAGCAGGTTCTCCACTGCGTCGGCGCCCCTACCGTGTCCCGTACTTGGAACCGTCAGGTGTCGCCTTGCCCACCTCCGGTTGCCGTCAAGTATCAGGGCTATGTGGTTTGGTATGTCTCCGGTCTTTATCTCGCGCTCCAGCCTCCTGCTGTAGAACCTGTAGAGTCCAGACATGTGGAATACTGCATCTTTTATTCTAAACGTCATCTAGTCTGCACCCTTGTATGTCATGTTGCGTGTGTTCGATGGCATGGCTGCATACTTGTGGCGGCCTGCAAGTCGGGAGTCATGTATTATAGAATGTCATGATCGTTATAACTGCCTTGTTTTGAATGGCGCGGCGATTTTGTGTCCTGCAAATCATGTGTGCATGGCCATTCGGATTCTCTTATGTCAATTACATAATGTACATATACACCAATTCCGGGGGTGGATGCAGTCTAGCCTACAAATTCCATTATGGAACCCGTACCTTGCAGTGGGACAGATTTAATGGGCTCGAGCGTCTCAATATCGTTTGCAGACAGCATGGAGTCAGATACTGTATACAGTACATCTTCAATATAAAATGTCCTGTACCCTGTGCTTTGTCCATCATGTGACGACATATGTGTGATTGTGCCACGCAGATTAAACTTTTTGTCGTCATTAACGTAGATGACGTAGAATCCACGCCAGTCGTCAGCAGGTACAATCAATGCTGGAATTTCAAGATGTGAAGATTGTCCCTCTATTGGGATGGAAATAACACTCCTTGTTCTGTCAAGGAAGAACGCCTTGTGATCATCAAGCACATCAGAGTGTGTTGAGCCCGTCCCGATTACTAGGTTGTCTATAACTTTAGGATTTGAGACATCTGCTACACCAAACATTGAAATCTTGACTCCGAGATGTTCTGTACTGCCCCCGCTCAGTATCGTGTCGCGGCCTATCCCTATTATGTGGTCTGCATCATACGGATGTAGATAGTTAGAAAAGCCCGGAATCTTAAGCTCGCCCAATATTCTGGGCGTGTCATCGGATATGTCAATTACAAAGAACGGATCTATCTGCCGAAACGTCACCATGTATAGACGATCGCCCACAAATCTTGCAGAGTATATACTCTCGTCTGGTGCTATGTGGGATATGTATCCCACCATGCCAAGTTCATCGTTGAGCACATACACTCCGCTTGAATGGTTAAGACTGGAATGATAGTCCACAGTAGTTGCCACCCGAAGTCTGTCACCGGCCGGGTTCTCCCCCATAGAGAACTGGTTGATCAGCGTTCCAGGTACAGTCCCCCGTGCCACGTAGCTTGTGTCTGGACCGTTTATGGAAATTTTGTGTATTACAGTCTCCATTGTAGGTACGGTAAACCACTTATTGGTTTTCCTGACCTCCTCAAATCGATCGATAAGTTCATCCTGCATGGCTGGCTCCAATCCCTCAAAGTGGTCTGTAGCTATTTTATTTAACATGTCTAAGAACCTAGATACATTTCCATCCGTACCAGCGTGTGCAACCTTTATTTGGTTTTGGACATCTACAGGCAGTAGTGGAACTATGGCCGTAAATACTATTTCCTGAATGTGGGTATCGGTAAGAACAAATTCCACATAACGGTTGTATGTCAGGTAAAGATTTTCCTGCGTCACATAGTATGTCCCGGTACTTCCTATCATATATGTCTCCGAGGTTATGGCATTGTAGTCACTCTCAAGATCTAGGACTGCCAGTACGGCAAATGTAGAAAAATCTCTGTCATCCTCAAAGTAGTATGTCTCTGAAGTCATATCTACACCCGCATCGATATCTCGTACTATGGGAATCCATGGATGTTTGTCCAGATCGGTTGTGGTTATGATGTATACGTACGGACCTATCATTCGGGCATCTGCAAAATATCCATCTACAGAATAACGTGTTTGTACGTGTGGATTCGCCCTGTCTGTAATATCTACAACCACCACATGCGCGGCAGGCGCATGTGGGTTTACGAGCTCGAATTCAAACTCAGGTACAACAACATTATCTCTCTTGGATTCGTAAAATACAACAAGCTTGTCTCCGTTTAGGAATATGTCGTGGATGTAACTGGGATCTATGTCAAGTGCCACTTTTGTAGCTATGTGGGCGTATGCCGCAGGCCACAAATCCACCACGGTTAGCGTGTTATCCCTTGCAATGTAGGCATATCGATCGTCATTCTTTAGAAAGTCCGGTTCGTCCACCCCTCCAACTTGTATGTTTGTAACAGAATAATCCCTTGTTCTGTCATCAGAAAAAGCTGTGGGGGCAGACAGCTCATCAACCGCGTCTGAAGGCCCTATACGTACAGGCGAACTCAGATAGCCACCAACTTCCTCCGCTGTATATTGCTGAGTTTCCAATTCTGTCTCTTCGATTTTGAATACGCCTCGATCATGCATGACAAAGTTTCCATCCGTATGCAGTACCTCAAACAGTTGTGTTTGTGATGTTATTTTCCTGAGAGTACTATTCTCCAACTGTATCCCAGTACTCCCCACGGGCGGCGGCACCTTAGATTCCACAACACCAACATCATCATACGGTGCAGGGACATCAACTGGCGGCGTCACCTCGGGTCCCATGATGTCAGTACTGTTATACGGTGCACGGATATCAACGGACGGGGACACTATCGCATCCCATCCTTCAAGGTTCAAAAAAACAACAGGGGTTATGGTCGCTATTGCAATTGCAGTTAAAAGTATTGGAATTATTTTATTCAAACCAGATTTTATGGCCGGTAACTCATTATAAGAATTACCGTAACACTTCGTGACTATGAAGTTCGTCGTGATGAGCAAAAGAAAATGTCACTAAGAACTGAAAAATTTTTTGACAATGAGGATTAAACTCAGATTTC
>RKRU01000212.1 GCA_007571225.1 Nitrosopumilaceae archaeon
TGTTAGAAGACAGGCGTAGAACAGGTTCTTGCGGGAGAGTTTGACGCTATCTATAAATCAGCGTACGTTCTAGCAGGTGCGGATCAGAAGTCAACCTGTAGTAACCCTAGCGCTGTCGGGATTTTTATCATAGGTGTTTACATCCATCGTAAATAATTTACCAAATTTGTGCCTAGAATTGGTCATTTAGGCGTGGGAGACATAAACAGTCGCCATACATGCACACACATACACACATGCATACAGTCAGTACGCGTATGCCGGGTCCTTTGCCCTCTGGATGCGCACTATCTCATCTAGCGTCTCCTGCTCTTCTGCAGTCAGCTTGTACAGGAACCGTCCAAGCAAAGCCTTTGCCTCGCGTGACGCGGGTGCAGTATAATATGCCCTCCCCTCGACAACCTGTCTTCCAACTGTTGCATTCTGGACAGAGCATGCTACCTCCTCGCCTGCGCGTGCGGCTGGGACGGTCTTTCTGTCAAGCTGCAGCTGGTGTATGCTTCCAACCCTGCGTCCTGTCTCGTCTATAAACGGAACCTTCTGGCGCAGCACGCCTGCATCCACCCGTATTCCAAATACTGCGGGGTTGTTGTTTCGAAAGGCCATGCCCTTTAGAAATGTAAACTTGGCCACGGGGGTTATCTCTGCAAATATTGCATCGTCAATATGGGCCGTGTCGTCTGCCACCCACATATTATAATCGTCTATGAGGCTGTAGATCACCCTATTCTCAAATATGCGGATGTGGCTGGTCTCAGACTCCTCCCTTGCATCGGGTAGCACCCTTACACCAAATGCCAACACGACTCCCAAGTGTCTATCTTTCTCCTTTATCGCCTTTGCCTGCACCACATCGCGCCTGTTTACGGGGCCGATATCGGCCTTTGCTACGGGAACGCCCGCACTGCCCAGCATTGCAGTAGTTGCCTCAAGCGAGCCTATCGTATCACACTTTAGCGTAACGCCGCTTGTTTGCGTGTCATCTACAAAGACTGATTCCATCTCGTTTTTTATCATGCCTGCAAACCTCTCGGCCTCCTCCTCGCTAGATGCCACGTACAGCGTACTTCCGGGCAATATCCCGTCGAGATCTGCCGAAGCTATCTTGAGGCCTGCAGCAGCATCCACCTTATCTACCTGCGTGAACTTGTCCCTCGGATCGCGCATCTCGTCAAGCGGCTTTGGCAGGAGTATGGCCTTTGGCCTAGTCGTTATTACGGCGTCTCGCTTTGCCATTACAATTGTGTTGTCCCTCTTTATGGTGCCGTCTATCAGTATGATGTTGGCAGTGGGGCCCATCCCCACCTCGTCGTTGACCTCCAGTACTATGCCGCGTGGCACCTTGTCCCTCCGGTCAAGGCGCTTTTGCAGGTACTGCTGCGTCAGTCCGACCACCACGCTGAGCAGTTCGGGCATGCCGACGCCTGATCTGGCCGAGATGGGAACTATTGCAACCTCGCTCCTAAAGTCCCTTACGCGGTAGAACGCCTCTGACTTGTACCCCTTTACGGACAGCGTCCCCACCACATCATAGATCTTCTGGTCAAGATCCGTACGTACGGATTCGTCCTGCTCCTTTATCGACTGCGTTATGAACATTGATTCAGAGCTGCTGCGCCAGCCAGATATCTGATCGCACTTGTTCAGCGCGACTACAAAGGGGACCTTTCTCTCGCTTAGTATGCCCAGACTCTCGGTGGTCTGCTGCTGGAATCCGCGGTTGACATCAATTACGAGTATGGCTATGTCTGCTGCAGATCCACCTCTGGAGCGCAGGTTGGTGAACACCTCGTGGCCGGGGGTGTCGATCACCAGTATTCCGGGTATGCCGTCTTTAGTCTGCAGCCTGTCGTACAGGTGCCCGCATGTCTGCCGTATCGTCTCGGTGGGCAGAAAACTGGCCCCTATATGCTGTGTGATACCTCCGGCCTCGCGGCCCTGTACCCCAGTACCGCGTATCCTGTCAAGAAGTGAGGTCTTGCCCGAGTCTACATGACCTAGAACTGCCACTATGGGCTGGCGTATGCTTTTTTGTGGTGGCTGCTGCAAGTCGTCTCACTCAAAGACCACCCTTGATTCATGATTAAAACTTTCCTCAGAGTCCGAGGCGTGTATTATGTTGTCTGTAAACCCGAGTCCATAGTCGCCGCGTATGGAGCCAGGCTCGGCCTCAAAGGACTTGGTAGATCCTATCATTATGCGTACAGTCGATACGGCGTGGCCCCCCTCTATTACGGCTGCCACCACGGGCCCCGAACAGATAAACGACACAAGCTCGCCAAAGAAGGGCTTTTCCCTGTGTACCTCGTAGAACCTCTCTGCTTGGCTTTCTGTAAATTTGAAGAGCTTGAGCTGTATAATGTCGAATCCCTTCTGCTCGAACCTAGCAAGTATGGGGCCGACCAGCTTTCTTGATACGGCGTCGGGTTTTATCATAAATAGTGTCTGTTCTGTCAAAATTACTTCCTCCTGATTCCTCCTTTGACGTACTTTCCAGTCCACTTTAGCTTTCGCGGATCGCGCTTGAGTACGAGGGCGTTCTTTTTGCATTTGGATGAGCAGAACCACAGTATGGACCCGTCGTTTTTGGCCAGCATCGTGCCGGCCCCCTTTGGGACGGGCCTGTCACAAAAGCTGCAAGGTTTTACGAGAAGATCCATGGTATGGTCACTTTATCTTTTTGGCTTCCCGCTCAGTCTCCCTCAACATGAGGATCTCGCCTAGCCTGATTGCTCCCTTTACGTTTCTGGTAAGTATACGTCCGGTGTCCTTCCCGCTCAGTATGCGCACTCTGACCTGTATGACCTCGCCTGCTATGCCGGTCCTTCCGACTATCTGAATTACTTCTGACTGTACAACATCATCAGTGGCAGCAGCAGCAGCAGCCGATGTGCCGGCAGACTGGGTGCTCATCTGTCAGACGCGCCGTCCTTTATCTTGGAGATGGATGAGACTACCTGTTCTACAATGTGCTGCGCATCGCCTGCATCTAAAATGGCAGCTGCTGCAGATGTAATGTCTATTCCCAACGACTTGCCCAGATCTTGCTTTGAGGGCACAAACGCGTATGCTGCACCCTGCTCGTCGCACAGGATTGGCAGGTGCGCGACAACCTCGGGCGGCTCTACGTCCTCTGCTATTACTATGAGTTTTGATATGCCGCGCTCGATCGCCTTTGTCGCCTCGTTTGTTCCCTTTTTGACCTTGCCGCTTGTCGATGCCACGCGGACAGCCTCCAGTATGGGGCTTACCAAGTCTTCGGGGGTCTCGAATTTAACATAATATGCCTTTGTCGTATACAGTCACCTTCTTGTGGATCATTCTTCGTTACGAGTCGCTATATATGGTTTTAAAAGTGTTTTATTCTGCATCCTGTCTCTCTTGTGCCTGACGCCACAGCAGACTGCTAATTTGCCATGATCGGCGCGTAACCGTATGTTTGGTGCAAACAACCTGCCAAATTCGTATCTGGGATCAGCTGTTCGAGGGACTCGTGTGGTCGCATCGGCGCCGTTCTATACTGTAATACCGACATGGCGCAGGTATCTGATCTGCTGCGCCTGCCTCGTTTGTAGTATGGTGTACTGTACTCTACCTACATATGCCGTGATTGCCTCGTTTGCGTTGTTATATTCAGGCGTACTGTACTCTACCTACACTTGTTGCGCCTGCCTCGTTTGCGTTGTTATATTCAGGCGTACTGTACTCTACCTATACATGCCGCGACTGCCTATATTGCTTCTTAACATTATTAACCAAAAGATGTCTACCGGTGGCATGTTGAGTAAGATTGTGGAGATTCTAGAATCTGGTGATAGCGCCAACAAGATCAGTGTTCTGGAAGGATTGGTGGGAGAGGATCGCCCGGACATTATCGAGAAAATGATAGCGCGCCTTGATGATAATAACATCCAGGTGAGGGGAGAGGCGTTCAGCTCCCTTGTACTGAATAAGAACCACATATCCGGACATCTGATCAAGAGTCTAAATTCTGGAAGCAGGAATATTCGAGGCTTTGTCTCACTCATACTTGCAAACCGGAATGAGACTGTGGCTATTCCAGACCTGATCAGGCTTGCCGGCGACGAGAGATCTATGGTGAGGTCGTGCGCGGTAGGCGCCCTAGGGCATTTGCATGCGGGGGATGCAGGTGCGGGGGACGTGATGCTGAAACTACTGCTTGATAAGAATGTGGATGTGAAGAAGAGCGCGGCCCATGCGGTGGTTACAAACGACGTAGGGATACCGCGGGTTCTGATGGAGCGCGTCTCAGTAGAGTGGGTAAAAGATACTACTGCCGATCCAGAACTGGGGATGCTACTTGAGCGGCTGGAGGGATGTGTGCGAAGATGAATACAGAGATGAATACAGAGATGAGTACTGAATGTCGTGATGGCCGCCAGCCGGATGCGGCCGCACCATGTGGATGGGGTTCAAAATGACGACAGAAAATCTTGGAATAACGTCGTCATACGAGGAGTGGCTTGAGGAGTTTATTGTAATAAACTCCGATCTCAGTAGGGGTGTTTCTGGTTATCCGCTGACCCGGAAAGAATATTATGAACGGTATCTTGGCCCAGACATAGAGCCGCGCAGTATATACGAACGGCATCTTGCTCTGATGAAGGAGCTACGGTCAAGGGGGGCCATAACAACGGAAGGTGACTAATGTATGCCTCTAGTGACTGCCTTATCTGTGGTACTTGTATGTGGATTGTGGGATCTGTGTGCCCAGAATAACCGATCCCATCTGAGCTGCTCGTGTGGGCTTAAGCCTGCTAGAATGCACAATTTGGAGAGAAACAGAATAACCGATCCCATCTGAGCTGCCCGTGTGGGACTGCGGCCGCTTAGGTATGCTGCCAGAACGCTTGATTCCAAGCGACAGGCAACTGTTTACGTCCCTTGAACTTGAATATCTAATTATATATACAAATTTGTTAAATCATCTATGCCAGATCTAAATGATTTACCTGTTGCGGGTGAACTATTGCATGACTGGACGGCGCGGTTGCAATACTGTAAACAACAGGTTTAAGATGACTACCGTCCATCGTTTAAGGATTGGAACTGAAAAAAAGAAGTCATATTATAATGCCGCCTGGTAAAATGTTCAGATGGGCTGTTCTGACGAGCCTGTCTGGGCAGGGAATGAAGATAGGTGAGATAGAGCTGTTGCACGGACGCAGCTATCCCGGCGACGAATCACAGAATTCCTTCAGAGAGCAGTCCGTTTGGCACAACAAGCGCAGCCTTGATCTGCATGTGGCAGAGCTGCTAAAACTAGATCCCGACATCCTGTTAGGTTCGCAGAGGCAATCGTCTGACTTTGCAAGTAAGGTGTCGGCACAGGTTTCGTTCCTGCGCAAAAAAGGTCATATAATAGACTGGAATGCGGGGAGCCGGTTTGGAATCTGGAGGATGACAGACGCAGACGGTCAGTCTGGAATTGATGCCGGCACGCTTGAAGGTGTCACTGCCACCGTCACTGTGCCGCCTGCTGCCGTGCCGCCGACTACTAGTGCGGGACTGCCGAGCAACTTTTTATCAATACTTACACATGGTGTGAAGGACAATACGTACAAGTTTGCACTTGCTCGAGCGCTAATTGAATTTTGCAGGGAGCAGCGGCGCGGCGAAAGGAACCTAAAGGTCCCGTATACATATCTGGCAGAAAAGTTTCTCCGTTACTACTGGTTTCAAGCCTGCATACTGAGGATACGGCAGAACTTTAAGCCCAACATGCCCCCGCGAATCATCACCATAATAAACGAGATATTCGATGATGGCGCGCCGGGATCGTTTGACCGCCTTGACCCCGCACGTGTACAAAAGGCCAAACAGAAGATCCTCAAGAATGTCTTTGGACACGCCAGATCAAAGACATCCTTGGTGGTGCCGCGGTTCCAGAAGATTCGGGTAGGTAGGGAGAGTATGGAGGTGCAGTCGTTTTATGAGTATGATGACGACAGGCAGCTTCTGGTACTGAAACCGGATGCGTTTGACTTTCTAAGGGACAACCATGCTATGCTCACCAAGGTAGTTATACTGGAATGGACCAAGCTTCTAGAACGTATTAATCCCTCGCTGCCCAAGCTGGCTGCCAAGCTGGAGACGAATGCATCTGCAGTTAAGCGTAGATCGCTGGCAGAATATCGTAAACTCTTTTTGCCATATGACAATCACTGTTTTTACTGCCGCAGCATACTAGAGCCTGGATTCATCGATGTAGACCACGTGATCCCATGGTCGTACATATATGATGATAATGCGTGGAACTTGGTGCTTGCGTGCAACGAGTGTAACTGTAAGAAGAGCGACTCCCTGCCGTATGACGAGTTTTGGAATGCGCTCATAAGCAGAAACTACAGACATTACGGGGAGATAAAAAAACTCAAGGAATCTCTTGACCTGCTTAGCCGGGGCAGGGGATGGGAGCCTGAGGTGGAGAACTATTACACGCAGTGTCTGGAGTATGGGTTCGGAAAGATACGGCTTCCCTAGAATGGATGGATATGTCCGGCAGGCCACTATCTGGTTCACGTCTTGATGTATGAACTGCTGTACGTGGCAAGAAACGTGGTGCACTCTGCACAGTATGACTGCATCCCCTGTATGTGCTGCATCTTGACAGGGCATCACAAGCCCACTTGTCTGTGTTTTGTACCTAGATGCGGGATTTTGTGTGGAAAGTGATTTTATCTGCTCCTTAACTGGCTCCATCAACCTTGTTATATGTACTCAAGCACTACTAAAAAACTCATACTGCACTACTAAAGAGGTCTTTTTTACAGTTATTTTTTGTGCTAGGCAGGGCAGGTAAAGTTATAC
>RKRU01000046.1 GCA_007571225.1 Nitrosopumilaceae archaeon
AACATGGTTAGATACAGTAAGGAAGCGTATAGGTCTTGACGAACTGGATCCCCAACCATGCTGGGGGTTTGATGACCTTTTTCATAAGGCGGGAACCAAACTGTACAAAACCGCATATGCAATTGCAGGACAAAAACGCCAGAATGGGACAAAGTATTTTCGATACGATGAGTTTTATCTGTTAGAAGATTTTCGGTGGAACCGCTTTTTGGATGCCGTTGAATCAGGCAAAGTATTGGTAGACTTTGATGCTAGGACAGGCCACAACCACGGAACTAAATTCAGATTGCGCCAAGATGCCTATCGGGATTTGTATGAAAAAGTTGCTAGAATCTGACATACCAACCAATGCTATTTGGTTATATAAATAAACCGTGATGTTATAGTATTAGGTTATGTATTGTGCCTTACCTGCTACGCTTACGATTACTGCCAATGTAACCAGTAAAAATGGTATGACGGGTGCTGCTATGACCACCAGTCCTTTATGAGCCCATGAGCGATCAAAAGGTATTACAAATAGAGAGAATTTGTTGCAGTTTTGATCTTCAATTGAGATCACGTGTTTTTCCCATACGCGCTTCTGATGTGCCATCAGAAAGGCCGCCATCTTTTTGGCCCTCGTTTCCTTGTATCTGGCAAATGGCGATGATCGTCTGCGTATGATCTGTGTTGTGTTGAGTGTAAGATTGTACATAATAAGTGAACATGCAAGCAATACGATGCTACCCAGTACAAGTAATACTGGCAAAAATTGTATTCCCTGAATAGAAGGTAGTGACACACATACAACAAGTAAAATAATACAGTCACCAGAAGCCACAACCTTAAACCTGTACAGTATAAGGACAAGCGTCAAACCTGCAACCATACTGAGAATTTCAGTCGGCTGTCGCCAGCCGCCGTCTAATAACAACAATACAAGGCCCGTTCCCCCTGCTAGTACGTAGTAGAGGTCCCTGCCTGCTATGGTCCTGTACCGCAAATCCATGTATGAGTTGACGGCCAGTATACCCACACACAAGACGAGGCGGTATATCTCCGTCTCAACTGCGTAAGAGAATATTGCGTATCTCCTCTCCTGTGCGGTCCACCCACAAGCTTAGGTTCAGAAGCTGGTTGTGCATACCACATATGCGTTCTACATCACAGATTATTCTCCGGTATTGCGCCCGCGGTAAAAGTCCGCGTCGGCGGAGCCTAGATAGTGCGTGCTGTACGCGATTCGTGTATACGGGCCAATCCTCAAAGAAACACAAGAGTGTGGGGAGCGGAAGTATGTTGCAGTTCATGGCCTTTGCAATACCATACACCTTGGCCAGGACACAGAGTTCAAAGAACGTTATATCCAGTCTGTTTGCAAGAATAAAACCGGTACCAACTTCAGTCAGGATAGGCCTGCCCATGCCATCCTCATGTATGACGAGGCCGTCTTCGGCCAGACGTTTGACCGTCACGCGGGAGGATGTACCTCGCTGTACGGATTCCAGTTCGTCGATGCGACGGACAAACGAGCGCCTACAGATCTGTCTCATTATGGTTTTATTTGTAGTCACTTGTACAGTATCACCCCTCTTATGTCAGGATGCCTACGTCCGAACTCCTCCAAATCCTCGATACTGTCAAACTTGGCTATGTTGATGGCTTCATCATCATGTATGTTCAACATATCTACTGCTACAGATGGGACCGTCTTTGTTTCGATATCACGTAATACCGTTACGATATCCATTTCATTCACTGTAGAGACGCGCCGGGTGCGCAGGTCAACTAGTGTGGGCGTCTTTGTTGCCGGTATTACCAGTATGTCCCGCTGATTTTTAAACAGGTTTCTTGCATGTCTGGTTTCGTCTTGTTGAAGATCCCCGTTTGGGGTTATGGTTGCAGGCTCATCTGCTGTTGTTTCTGTTGTTGGCGCCGCCATAACGGCTGCCGTCTGCTGCTCTGCCCTTGCGGTAGTTGTCGGTAACGAGGATAGCTGCCTATCACCTGTTATGGTAACATTACTACTACCACTACAGATATCCGTCTCACCCACATCCGCCTGAAGGGAGGACAACATGATGGACACCTCTTCAGGAGAGGGCCATGCAAAGCGCGCGTCCGTCACGGGTCTGGCCCTTACTAGTTCGGAGATTCTCTGCGCCTGTGTGGCCTGCTGCTCTGTATCATGTTTGGATATCATATGTGGAATATAGTACGGCAGAACAAACTGTGTCAGACGTGTCCCTAGATACGTGCAGAGCTCAACTAGGATGCTTCGAGCCTCTGAGTCCATCTCAAGTGAAAGAAACTTTTGGTATACCGTATCACGTACTTGGAGTATGTCCTCTACTAGACCAGAGTTCCCCACAGTCCCCGCAAAAGTACATGACAGATAATCTGCTATCCTCTTTAGAAGAAGGGGATTGCACCCGACAGGCCTACAGTTGTATCGCACATGTCTTATCAGAAGATCAGACTCGTCTGTGCATGTGTCAATCTGGCATTTTGCTGTAATAATACCTGCCTCCATAGCCCCCATGTATGCGTCTGTATCTGCCAACAGATGATACTCCCCGTTGTCAATCTGTCCGACTCGGAGTACTGGTAGACTGGCGGGATCATTCTTTGCCACATTACGATAAGTCTCTATCTGTTTTCTGACCGGAATGGTAATGTCAAGCTCGTGTCTTTTGATATCATTTAGTGTCAGATATCTGATGACAACCTCGTTTTGAACTGGGTTGACTGACAATGACTGTGTCTGGGATGGTTGTGATTGGGATGATGGTGGGAATAGTGACAACTACAGTCCACACCTCCTCATTGCCATTTTGATGGCGGTCTTGGCTCTACTTTTATCTGAGCCACCTACCAAGAGTGGGAATATCTCCCGGGCTGCCGTCTTTATCTTCTCTGCTATCTCCGGCGGATACTCTGATGACAGATTGGATATCTCGTTGTGTAGTGGGAAGGCTTCTCCCTTCTTCATATCAAGAAAGCCGGTCTGCCGAAGAATCATCTCCCCGTCTGGAGACATATACGAGGAGGCCTCCATTACAACCTTGAGGTATGGATGCGCGTGTCTGACACCCAGTCGTATTCGGATGATCTCCAACAGATTTTGTTCATTGTATGGATACCCATAACACCTACAGACATTGTAAAATATCAGTACCAGTAGCTTGGCCTTTGTCATATTTACTCCGGCCTTTCGTAGTTTCTGGTACCACCTCCAGACATCCCTGCCCATATGGTTTGGAATACCCATCTTTTGGGATATATCAGAGACTACCGCCAGATCAGTAGAGGTATTGTCACACCTCACATACCGGCTACCCGCAATCGAGCTATCTGGACGTCCGCCAGTCTCCATCTCTAGAAACAGACTGGCTCTTGACCTTGCCGCAGTAGACACCGTTGCAGCCGTCTGTGTATCTGCCTGCGCTGCTGCAGATGATAATACGGCCTTGGCAGCCCTGTACTCCACTCCTTTGACAACCCCGCACAGTCTACAGACAATCTCGCCATCGTCTGCCACAACATCATACCTTGCATCGTGTAAACAACCAGACTCAGGATTAATTTTATGCATGACCTTTTTTGGGTAGTTTTTCGTATTTGATGCTTTTCGTCTTTTGTGCTTCCCTTCCATTGCAGATGTGGTAGTCAGAAAGATAACTAGGAGTGGAGCACATTCTTGGGAACTCAACATACCAGAAGAACGTAAAGAAGCTGGGGCGAAATGACGCCTATGTACAACTAGATGTCATAAACGAGTTTTTGATGCTACATGTCGTACCCGAATACCATAACAGACTGGCCATAACAGAAGAGGACAGAGTCATCAATGTGCGAACTGCCAATACAGATGACTAAAGCAACGTAATAGTTGTTAAACATCAGGAACTTGTCAATTTTCCACGAATAGATTTTTGTCTTTATGTCTGGCTCCATTGATGGTGTCAGATACGAGTTAGTTGTGACTGTAGATGTATACAAGCAACATGCCAACATTCATGAAAAAATTCACAACTCGCAATACAAAAACAGTTATCAAATATACACATATTTATGTGGAAGCGGCAAGACTCCACGAAACAATCAAGAAATTTCTTGACAGGTTCAGTCAGAGATACACTGACAGACAAGTACTCCGTCATGTATGGTCATTCCAATCATCATTATAGCCTCCTTATCGTGCCACGCCAGCCTCTCGATCAGCCATCGTGGAATTGTTATGTGGTGCTACACATACAGCCTGCCGTTTGGGGCGGCCATAGTTGTGTACCTAGAGTGTCACCATGACATCCATGCCACAAATATGGGCTTTTTATAAAAAGCAGGCCCGATTAGTAGGAATGAATCGTATCTTTGTACTTGTAATGGCAATAACAGGCATGCTTTTGTGTGCTCCCGTACATACTGCTGCCACGTACAGCATACCACAACAGCAACACCCCCTTCCCCCTCAGTATATGATGCCCTGGCAGGAAATGCAGACAGAACTAAACTACAAAAAGACATCAATGGAGAATGCCACGCTTCAGACAACATGGCGTCTAGGCCACTCCATAGAGACAGGCGACTCGTACATGTACATAATATGCGGTAGCTACACCATCCAAGAGATAAACTCAAGATGCTACACTCTGGAGATGAACTTTGTACACCAGACAACACATCATGCCTTTGGCGACATATGGATAATTGAAGCTACATACAGCAGCAATAATTCGGTCAAAAAGAACACCATAATGTTTCTGGACATACATAAGATGATCATACACCCTACGTCGACATGGGACCACCAGCTAGCAGACAGCATCCAAGATACGATACTTCATCTGGCCGGATATGGAAAACAGAGTCTTGCCGTGGGATCACACTGGGGCGATATAGACACGTACTTTCACGAGGTGCCGCTTGCAATAGATGTCATACATGAGGGACAAGCCGTCTTGACATATACAACTACGGATATGTCACAGACGGTCATAGAACCCGGCCTCCCGTTTCCCACATACAGCAAGTGGTACGATCCCAACTATATCATGCCAAAACCGCGAGTGTTGCACGAATATTTGATGCTACCATCAGAGAACTGACCGGCTGTGGCAATAGGATAACAGGGACTGATTGTGGTTTAAAAGGTGCTCAGGTACAAGCTGTAAATGAATCCAATCATAGTAATAGGAATGGTCTCCTTGATTACGGCCGGCCTGTATGGCATATATGCCGGCATTGAACAGCAGGCAGAATTAGGGGAAGTACAGCGCAGTATGCTAGCATTGACGCATGCATCGTCTCCCGGCATGGTGGAGGCCGAATATACCAAAAGAGGACACATCATAATAACCAACAACTGGCAGCAGGGAAATGCGGATGTAATCCAGTTTCGCAAGTATGCACAGGACAACACGTTAGACAGTGTATGGACGGTAAATCATACCGTATTACCGCTTCATACAAAGAATCTGACGGTACTACCTTTGGACCTGTCAGATGCACTAAAGGCAGCAAAAAACAGCACGGCAGACGGATCAAGATACAAGGGCGTGACGTCGCAGGGTGTGGTATTTCCAGTAAAACCCGCCATAGTACAACAACAGCCCGTTGTAATAACGCCTACGCCACCATCGCTGCCGCCCCAGACGCCACCGACTACACCGCCAGGCGACGGAAATACCGTATTACTAGGTGGTGGTTCGAGTAGTCAGAGCGACACTGACCAATCCGCCAGTTACCACTATGCAGAGTCCAACTACTGGTGCAACCACAAATCCAGTAAAATGACAAAGTGGTCGCTGTACGACCAGCCATTCCAGACGGGCCCTGGCGGCC
Organism: Nitrosopumilaceae archaeon; assembly: GCA_007571225.1. GTDB lineage: Archaea > Thermoproteota > Nitrososphaeria > Nitrososphaerales > Nitrosopumilaceae > Nitrosopumilus. The sequence goes on from RKRU01000046.1 coordinate 5,827, forward strand.
TCACCGAGACTCCTGTACCAAAGGGTGCGGCATCATGGTATGTATGGCAGAAACAAGAGCCCATCGACCGACAGCAGAAGCCCTTTTGTGGTGGGGACTACAATCGTCCTGTGTCATTTAACCCCAACAACCCACAAGGTCTAGTCCGCCTACAGGCAAACGTATGGAAGACCCCACCATCCTACCCCATTACGGCCGCATTTGACAAAAGCGGCGTCTACACAGTCAAGCAGGGCGGCGCGTCAAAGATGTTCGTAGAGGTCCCCGTATCAGGCAGTGTATCTGCCACGTATGACTTTGTAAACTATTTCACAGAACGAAAGACGTACAACTTTGACGACTGTGACTACACGCTCGGGACGCCAGTAGTACAAAATGCACTTCAGGCCAGGAAGGACGGCGTGGGAATGCCCACATTTAAACTGGTAGTTGACGGCCTGCCGGTACCTAGTTTTCTCGGGCCCACTACAATCGAAGCTGCACATCCGACCGTAACATCGGTAGTAAACAACCCCCAATTCTCAACTATGGAATACACGCACCACTGCGTCCATACGCTTACGGGTACCGTATCAGCATCGTGGACGTACGGCACCACAATCAGTGGGATAACCCATGTGTTCAACGCAAGGAATGGCCAGAATCTGGATGTGGACTTGGCATTCCGCCTAGAATATACACCGGATAGTGCTGCAGGCGATGTGAAGAGTACTAGTACTGACATGACTGCAAGTCACATCAAGCTCACGCTCGTACCACACGACTTTTAGTCCAGACACCGAGGCAGGCCCACATCCTCATTATCAAAACAGACCGGCCGGCCACATTACATCATACCAGATCAATCTTTGCCGTGCCCGCATAATCCGTCCAGCATCCTGCGGCATTCCAGACTCACGGTGGCACACCGCATCTGTCCCTATATCATGACACAGTCGTGATTGTCTCGCATATGATCTCCATGCATGAAACCATCAATATGGATCACTACGTTTTTGCG
>RKRU01000207.1 GCA_007571225.1 Nitrosopumilaceae archaeon
GTTCATCTCGTCCCCATCAAAGTCCGCATTGTACGGTGGGCACACAGAAGGATGAAGCCGGAACGTCTTTCCCGGGAGCACCTTGACATAGTGGGCCATGATCGACATCTGGTGGAGGGAGGGCTGCCTGTTGAACATGACTATGTCGCCATCATCAAGATGCCGCTCCACCCTGTACCCCTTCTCAAGTGACTCGGCGATTCCCGACCGGTCCTCTACAAAGTCAAGCCTTATCTTTACACCATCAGGCCTTACGACATAATTAACCCCAGGAAACTTGCTAGGCCCATTTATCACAAGCTCCCGCATGTGATCAATGTTCCACTCTGTAACTATCTCTGGAATTGTAAGCTTCATTGCGACCATCTCAGGCACGCCCACCTCTGAGAGGTCTAGGTTCGGATCGGGCGATATTACGGTCCTGCTTGAAAAGTCCACGCGTTTTCCCGAGAGCGAACCCCTGAACCTACCCTCCTTTCCCTTGAGGCGTTGTGTAAGCGTCTTGAGCGGGCGACCTGACCGGTGGTGGGCCTGCGGTATGCCTGACACCTCGTTGTCAAAGTATGTGGTGGTGTGATACTGTAGCAGGTCGACTAGATCCTGCACTATGAGCGGCGGCGTGCCCGCCTCCTTGCTCTCCTTGAGCCTCTGGTTTACGCGTATGATATCGACCATCTTGTGCGTGAGGTCATCTTCAGAACGTATTCCGGTCTCAAGTACGATCGAGGGGCGCACCGTTACGGGCGGGACTGGAAGCGCCTGCAGTACGAACCATTCTGGACGCGCCGTTACGGGATCGTACAACAGCAGTTCGAGATCCTCATCTAGTATCTGCGAGAAGCGCTCCCGTATTGTTATTGGTAGCAGACGGTGTTCTCCAATCTCGGTCTTTTCGACAAATATCGTAGGCTTTGTAAAGATCAGCTCGTACTGGGCCTTGCCGCAGTGCGGACACTCCTTTGCCTTTCGTGCCTTCTCGATTATCTTTTCGGGTATGCGCTTTTGGGATACTACAGTATATGCGGCCTCCTTGTCCTTGATTGCCTGGTATGCCCGCAGCTCTTCTTGTGGCACCTTGAGCCGGGCACACGATCGGCACATCGATAAGAGTAGTTTGTGTATGTTGTCGATGAATGCAATGTGCAACACGGGCTCTGCAAGCTCGATGTGCCCGAAATGTCCCGGGCATCGGGCTGCCGTATTGCCGCACGTAAGACATTTCTGTCCGGGCTCGAGCGTACCAAGCCTCCCGTCCATCAGTCCACCCTGTACGGGAATACCGTCTTCATCGTAGGTCTCGGGCGCCGTAATCTCGGCTACTGAGTACTTGCGAACCTCAGTCGGCGACCATATAGAGAACCGTATGCCGTTTATCGACTTTATGGCCTGAAGCGACATTATACCCTCTCCCGGATGAGCAGCCTCGGCGCAATGTTCAGGCTCTGCATCTCCTGCAACAACAATTTGAATGCATATGCGACTGATACAGACGAGACCTTTGCCTTATCCCCACATACACGGCAGACATACTTTCTCTGTCGGGCGTCGTGGTATGCCACTAGGCCGCACCTCTCACATACGAATATGTCTGACTTGTCAGACTCGTCAAGTAGCCTATCTTTGAGTATCATCGAGGCGCCGTACGCAATAAGGCAGTCGCGCTCCATCTCCCCAAAACGGAGGCCGCCTCCGCGCGCTCTGCCTTCTGTGGGTTGCTTTGTTAGCATCTGCACTTGGCCTCTGGCACGCGCGTGTATCTTGTCTGCCACCATATGGTGGAGTTTTTGATAGTATACCACGCCCATAAACACATCGACTAGGAACGGCTTGCCTGTGCGCCCGTCGTACATCGTCTCCTTGCCTGAATACTTGAAGCCGTGTGCGTCCATTACTGCCTTCACCTCGTCCATCTTCTCGCCTACAAATGCAGATCCGTCAAACCTGCGGCCGCGTAGCGCCGCTGCCTTACCGCATATGGACTCCATCATCATTCCTACAGTCATTCTTGACGGGAACGCGTGTGGGTTGATCAGTACATCAGGAGACATTCCCTGTGCTGTATATGGCAAGTCTTCTGCGTTTGCAAGTATGCCAAGCACGCCCTTTTGGCCGTGCCTAGATGCAAACTTGTCTCCAATCTCTGGAACGCGCATATCCCTTACGCGTATCTTGTACATGCGTCCTCCCTCATTTGATTGGGTCATCACTACAGTATCTACTACGCCGACCTCTGAGGGACGCACGCCGACTGAGGTGTCGCGCCTGTACGTGCCGCCGCTAGGCTCAAACTCCCTAAACTCCTCCATGAACTGTGGCGGCGATGTCTTTCCTATCAGGATGTCACCGCCCTTTACGTTTGACTCAGATGCAATGACGCCGTCCTCTTCTAACAGCCTGTACGCCCTGTCCCCCTTGTAGCCGCGTATGTTGTCCTCAGCATTTGGAATCTCAAAGAAGTCGCGTGCCCCACCAGGATACTGCTTTGCCTCTGCATCGTATATGCGGTAGAAGAATGTGCGACCAAGTCCCCTGTCTACTGCGGCCTTGCTCAGTACGATGGCATCCTCAATGTTGTAGCCATCAAAGGGCAGCACGGCTACCACACAGTTCTGTCCTGCGGGCCTGCTCTCAAGCCCCAGCAGCCCCATGGCCTTTGTGTTTACTATGGGCGTCTGCGGGTACAGCATAAAGTGCTGCCTCACGTACGTGCTAGTGTTCATCATTGGAGTGGAGAATCCCAGAGACTGCTTTGCCATAGCCGACTCGTACGTGTTTCTCGGGGACTGGTTATGTTCGGGGTATGGTATTATCGACGCTCCTGCCCCCAGTATTGCAGGAGGGAAGACCTCCAAATGTGTATGCTCGTCGCTGATGCTGTCCTCATCCATAGCCACATAGCAGTTCTCCTCCTCGTTTGCATCCACAAGCTCGAGCGCCCCATCAGTCAGCAGGTCCCTCCAGTGGGTTACCTTGGTTGTAACGTTTACGAGCAGCTCAGGCGTAAGCATCGGTTTTCCATCCCTTATTATAATCAGCGGCCGGAGCACGCGGCCCGCATTGCAGTTCACGTAAAGACGCTTGGTGGCCCCCTTTACTACAGATTCGTGGTATGAGATTCCTACGTCTGCAGATATCTTGGTGCTCCGCCTCATGTCGCGAAGCGACTGTGCCATTCGGGCCCCGTCGCTATAGTAGCCTATCAGGCGCCCATCAACAAAGACGCGCGTCCCGCTTCGTTTCAGATCATCGTTTGCCTCAAAAAAGTGGACTGCTCCCAGATCGTATATCTTCTGTACTATCTTGTCAGCTTCGACGTTCTTTGATATGATTCCAGAGAGTGCTAGGTTCTTGACCAGTCCACAGTTGGAGCCCTCTGGGGTCTCACTAGGACAGATCCGCCCAAAGTGGGTCGCATGCAGGTCCCTGGCCTCAAAGTTTGGTTGTGTGCGGCTCAACGGCGACTGGATGCGGCGCAGGTGGCTTATGGTGGAGAGGTAGTTGGTACGATCAAGCAGCTGGGTTACTCCGACGCGGCCCCTGCCCCAGTTTCCGGTGGCAATTGCGTTGTTGAGCTTGTCAGTTATTATACCGGGCCTAATGGCTGCTGCTACCGCATTTATGCCGCGCTTCTGCCCCGAACGCTCAAGCTGGTACTTCATGTCGCGGATCAGATTCTTAAATGCAGTGCGGAACAGGTCTGCAAGCATCTGCCCTGCAAACTTTATGACCTTGTTGCCATAGTGGTCCTTGTCGTCGGCAGATATCCACTTTAGCTTCAGCTCCAAAAGTTTGCATGTGGCCTCGCCTAGAAACTGGGCCTTCTCCTTGCGGTTCTCCGGGTGCTTACCTAGATGGGGCAGCAGCCCCCAATCAAGCAGTGTCTCTGCACGCTTCACCTGGAACTCTTCTAGCATTCCGGGTGCTATGCGCTTGCTGATGTATACTATGGCATCCTTTGATGTGGATATGTCACCGGACTTTTCAAAGGAAGCCTCCAGCTCGTCTTGTACCTCGTCGGTAAGCGAGGTCACTCCGGCGATCTCCCGATCAGACTCCAATCCAAGCGCGCGCATCAGCGTTACTACAGGTATGTCTACTGGCGAGCCCGGTATGCGGGCCACGATCAGTCCATCGTTCTTCATTACAAGCTCCAGCTTTGCTCTGTATCCTACAATCGAGGAGTATACCTTTGCCTTAAATACTGGATGTCCAGCAATCACCTCTTTATCTACGATGATCTTGTTGTAGGAGAGGTCCTCGAGTCCCACAATGACGCGCTCCGAGCCGTTTATGATAAAGTAGCCGCCAGGATCATTTGGGTCCTCACCGTGCTCTATGAGTTTTTTATCCGTAAAGTTTCTCAGTATACACTCAGTAGATTTTATCATTACAGGCACATCCCCTATGTGCACGAACTTTGACTCTAGCGTCTTGTTGTCTTCTACCACGCGTGCCTCCATCATCAGGGGCGCCGAGTACGAGATATTCCGGAGGCGCGCCTCTGCAGGGGTGATGTGCGTGATGGACCCATCAAGCTCCATCATTCGAGGCTTTTGCAGCTTTACCTTGCCAAGCTGTATCTTGTATGGGTACTCGGCGTTCTCCACCTCTATGTGATCGGCCTCATTTATTATGCTCTGAAGGCCGCGGTCTAGAAACTCGTCAAACGAGTTCAGGTGCTGGCGTGCAACCCCTTCGCGCTTTAGTATATCCTGTATGACAGGCCATCGTTTTGCAGACGGATCCGCCACCGGCTATGCCTCCACCACGTATCTGTAATAGATACTCTGGCCCGCAGTCGGACTCTTCCGGGTTATCTTAATCATGTCTCCAGGCTTTACTCCAAGTTCTAGTATAGCAGGGTCCTTTACAAATATCAGAGGTAGTTCGGTGGGCTTGCAGTTGTACCTTGAGAGCACCCCTTCTGCCTCCTCCTTTGATATGATCTCGTGTTTTGGAATGTAGATGTGGTCTGGCACCAAGATGGGACTCTTTTTAGTTGTCAATTTAGGTACCTCTCAGTAGTAACATCATATAATGTAACAGTAATACACATGCGCTAACATCTTAATCTCGCTTAATGGTCAATATATATCTAGACTGCTCTTGTCAGGCAAGTGGTCGCATGTCCTAACCCTGCCCTGCCGGTCTGCTGTATGTCGCATGTCCTGTTGCATGTCCTAACCCTGCCCTGCCGGTCTGCTGTATGTCCTGCCCTGCCCTGCCGGTCTGCTGTATGTAGCATGTCCTGCTACATGTCCTGCTGCATGTCCTGCCTCTCCATGTACCATGTAAGCTCGGCGGAAACAATCTGCGTAATTCGTGTCTGTCATTTCATTTGAGTATGGGAGATCGGAACATTACTTACTCTTGTCAATGTATGTACCAACATGGTTCGCGCCGCCGTACATGCACGATGGGACCATCACCAGACCCGATGCTCCACATACAGGTACTGAATGCACGGGTACTGAATGCACAGACATACTTTAGGCCAATATTTTTAGCTTGTTTGTCAATAAAATTTTTCACAAAGTTAAATAGCATAGAAGGTTGACCTCTACGTATATGAAGAATCAACTTTTGGTGCTAGTACTTTCTGCAATTCTAGTTGTTAGTATCAGTGCGGCGCCAGCAGTATACGGACAAACAGACAACATCATAAAGGCGCCAATCACCGTTGCCACGGACAAAGATACCTACGAGACAGGCGAGTCCATAACCGTAAGTGGCGAGGTCAGTAGGGCCGGTGCCGGAGACGTATCCATAGAGATAGTCGGTCCAGATGACTCCCAGAACAGGGTAGGCATACAACAGTCATCGGTCAACATGGACGGCACCTACGACGCAGTCTTTACCGCAGGCGGACTCATGAACAAGGAGGGCACCTACACGGTAAAGGTCTATTATGGCGTAGTGAACGTCGCAACGGCCTCTTCTTCGTTTGGGTACGTGCATGTAGTGACCGAAACACCATCCGACGAGACTGACGACATGGAGGAACCCGAAGTAGAGGTAGCGGACAACGTCTTCCCAGACAGGGTCACCATGGAAGGCACCGAAGACATGATCATGTATGACATCACTGGAGGAAAGATACTCAGCGTCACGCCTAATGTCAATTCAACCTCGCTGGTCATAACCATACAGGCCGATGAGGACGGAGTGCTGACTATGACCATACCTAGAACCATACTAGACGCCAAGGACGGCGAGGAAGACGACAGTCTCTACGTTCTAGTAGACTATGAGGAGGCCGTGTTCGACGAGGAGATAACCGAGACTGACAGGACAGTGACCATAGAGTTCATGGCTGGAACCGAGGTGATCGAGCTCATTGGCACCTTTGTGATTCCAGAGTTTGGTGTCATAGCAGTCATGATACTGGCAGCTGCCATAGTGTCTGTGATTGTCATAACGTCGAGAAGAACGAGCCTGAACATCATGACTCCCCGACTCTAGACGTGATTCCCCCTTTTTGTTATTTTATTTCGCTCTTATGTTGAATTTTGTGGGTGAAGTTTTCTCTCCAAGTCGCACATTTTGGTGGGCCTAAGATGACGATGTTGTTCTGTATGTGAGTGCTAATGGCGAGGCTACACCACCTGCACCACCTCCAGGTGGGCCTAAGATGGGGAATTATATACAAAAGTTCAAAGCTGTACAATAACCCAATTCTTCTGAGAACGTGATGGCGTAAAGGGGGCATGGCATGAGAAGTGATATTATCTGAGACTGGTCAGTGCCTGTCT
>RKRU01000128.1 GCA_007571225.1 Nitrosopumilaceae archaeon
AACAGCTACTGGGTGCTTATAAAGGGGGTAACCTGTAACTGACAGCCGTGCAGGCCGTCACGCGTGGATAGACCATTTCAGGCAACAGCTATCTTTCGTGCAGGCGGCTGGGTCTTGGTCGCCTATCGGGCCCAGGGACGTGACTCTAGGTAGCCTATCTCCGCGAGCATCTCGTCGAGCTTCTTTGAGGTGGCCATGACGGAGCGAAACTGTTCGTACATCTCATACTCCTCCTCCCTTGAGAGCGTTTCAGCTTCGGCCCTGTCAAAGAACTCCTCCTCCTTCTTCATGTGATCTGAGAGATAGATGGAGTATGTCCGCAGGTATCTGGCAACCGGCTCCCGTGCATCCTCGCCATCATGCCAGCGCCTCAGATGTTTGCGCAGCTGCGCGGCTACGCGCCGAGAGAATTCGTGTTCTATCAGCAGCACGCGAATCTCGCGCCTGAGATGATCATAGCTTGCGACGCATGGGAAGTACGAATCTTCCTCGCGGGAATAGTGGATTGTATCTAGAAATTCCTCCAATACCCTTACAATCCTTGTTATGTCGTTTAGGGGAATATCCCTGCCTGCGGAGAGTTCTGTGTGACACCTTACGATTATCTTATCTAAGCGGTGGATCTGTCTATGGTCCTCCCGTAGGATGTCTGTTGCACTCAATGTATGATGTGCGATACGACTCAATATTTATCCTCAGATGTCTGTGTGTGGAGGGGTGTACATCCTGTGGGGACATACCAATATTCTAATTTACCACCAAAACGGAAGTTCAGTTTCCAAATGGTTATGATGAAGGTACCACTGCCACTACTACCTACAGAAACACAAAAACTAACATCCGTTTAGGTACTACACCCCTAAATGACCGACCCGGTACAAATTCGGCAGCAAGTTGTTTACATCTGACCTAAACGGTTACGGGGAGGCAACATTGCCCCCAGTTGTTACATGTACCTCCACCCCACGCAATCATCGGATTAGTCGTAAACAATTTGCAGAATTTGTGTCTGGGATCAGTCATTCAGACGTGAGGGACCAAAACAGCTACTGGGTGCTTATAAAGGGAGTCCCCTCTCTCCCCCCGTTGATCTTAAGATATAAAAATAGGGAATATTGTGTTGTGTATTATGGCTATACAGGCGACATCAAAGGGCAACATGCCAGTGGTGTTGTTAAAAGAGGGTGGAACGGAGACAAAGGGCAGGGATGCACAAAAGAACAACATTGCGGCATCAAAGATAATCTCCGAGATAGTCCACTCAAGCCTAGGACCCCGCGGAATGGACAAGATGCTGGTGGATTCACTGGGTGATGTTACCATAACCAACGACGGGGCCACCATACTGAAGGAGATTGATGTACAACACCCTGCAGCCAAGATGCTAGTCGAGATATCAAAGACCACCGACAACGAGGTCGGAGATGGCACCACGTCTGTAGTTGTACTTGCAGGAGCACTACTGGAGAATGCCGAGTCACTGATAGATCAGAACGTTCATCCCACGATTATTGTGGATGGATATAGAAAGGCAGGCAAGCAGGCCGGTGAATTTCTAAAGGAGATCGCAGAACCTGTTTCGCCATCCGACAAAGATGTGCTGACTAAGGTCGCCAAGACATCCATGGAGACAAAACTGGTACGCAAGGACTCTAATCAGATATCTGGCATAATAGTGGATGCGGTACTTTTAGTGTCTGAAAAGATCGACGACCAAAGATATGATGTTGACATTGATGATATTAAAGTGGAGAAGAAAGCAGGCGGCTCCATAAAGGATTCGTCCGTAATTCAGGGAATTGTGCTTGACAAGGAGATCGTTCATGGTGGAATGCCCAAGAGCCTGTCTGGTGCAAAGATTGCTCTTATCAATACCGCTTTGGAGATCAGCAAGACTGAGACAGATGCCAAGATCAACATATCTGATCCTGCACAACTAAAGTCCTTCTTGGATGAGGAGAACAACATGCTAAAGGCCATGGTCGACAAGGTGACCGGTACCGGCGCCAATGTGGTTTTGTGTCAAAAAGGAATCGACGAGATGGCACAGCACTATCTTGCAAAGGCCGGAATTATGGCAGTCAGGCGCATAAAGGAGAGCGATCTTACGAAACTCTCTAGGGCGACAGGCGGCAGGGTGGTAACCAACCTTGATGATCTCTCAGAGAACGATCTTGGAACAGCTGACCTAGTAGAGGAGAGAAAGATCGAGGAGGACAAGTGGGTATTCGTGGAGGGATGCAAGAGTCCCAAATCAGTTACGCTTCTTCTGCGCGGAGGATCACAGCGGGTGGTCGACGAGGTGGAACGCTCGGTACACGACGCCCTGATGGTAGTCAGGGATGTAATTCTTAAGCCGTCCATAGTTGCAGGAGGGGGCTCGCCTGAGACCTTTGCTGCAACCAAGCTCCGGGACTGGTCAAAGTCGTTGGAGGGCAGGGAGCAGTTGGCAGCCGAAAAATTTGCAGATGCTCTAGAATCAATTCCACTTACACTTGCAGAGAATGCTGGAATGGATCCCATTGATACGCTTACACTGTTGCGCTCAAAGCAGCAACGTGGTGAAAACTGGACTGGCATCAATGTCATGGAGTCTAGGATAGCTAGCATGAAGCACAGCGAGATTATAGAACCCCTTTCGGTCAAACTACAGGTGGCATCGGCCGCAACAGAGGCCGCATGTATGATACTCAGAATCGACGACGTTATTGCCACACAAAAGTCCGCTGGAGGTCCGCCTGGAGGCGGAGAGGGCGGAATGCCTGGCGGCATGGGTGGTATGCCCGGAGGTATGGGCGGAATGCCTGGCGGCATGGGTGGTATGCCCGACATGGGCGGCATGATGTGATAACTGCCGCGTACTGTTGTCCCTCACTTTCGAATAACTGATCCCAAGTAGTACATATTCAGGTTCTCTCCAGAATGGCTGCGCCTGTAAGCAGCGCCCCGGTTTTGTATAACCCGCTACTGAAGGTTTATTTGATTAGTGAAGTCAGCGTACCTATGGCCATTGACACGCAGTCCATCCTAGCTGGCAGCTTCAAGTACGTATATCTGATCGTATTCTTTACCTTCCTGGCGGGATTTTTTCACCCGTTAATTACCAATACCAGTTTTGACGGTGTGATTATAGGCGTGCTCATACTGCTAATAGGGCTTGCAGGCGGGATTCTACTCTTCAAATCCGCCACGTACAGCGGCAAGAAGGGGTTGCTACTTGGCGCCGGGCTCGGCCTAATGGTGCTGTCCACAGTCGGAATCTACTATATGGCAGGCATACTGTGACCGTATGGCATGCAATAACAAGATGTGGTTGTGTCATACGGTCTGTACACCATAAATGCATTGTAATGTGCGTGTAAAATGATCTGTACCCCTGTCTCCACTATCGTAATGCAGATGTGCTGCCGCATGCATGGAGACCTGCCATACTGTCATTTTGCGACGGTAATGTCTGTCGACCCCCGATGCGTCTGGAGCGGGGCTTTTCTGTGCGTAGACTGCCCGGTCTGTGCGGTGGCGGCAGTCTCTATCCTAGTGCACGCCCGTAGCTTGTAACCGCCCGGGCATGGCGCAGGGTACGTTTACGTCTCATACCTGAATGACTGATTCTAGGCACAAATTTGGCAAATCGTTTACACTAGACGTAAACAGACACTACTATGGCGCAGGCTATCATGCAGATACCACAGTATTCTTCATTGGCTTGGTATGTTTTTTGATATGTTGCGATTGACAAATATACAATTATCAATGCGAATTACTATGGCGTGGAATGTTCTCGCCTGTTGCAGGAATTCTACTATACGTCAAAGTACAGATAAAACTCGTGCGGGTGGGGCCTGACGGAGATCTCGCGCTGATCCCTCCTCTCCAACTCTATTATCTTGTCTATCACGTCGTTTGTGTATATGGGAAGGAGAAACTTCCTGTCACTCTCCAGCTCGTTTAGCGCGTCGCCTAGGCTCTTTGGCAGCATTCCTATTCCCCTCTTGGTCCTGTCGGTTTTGGTCATCTTGAATATGTCATCGTGTATCTGATCGCCTGGCTCTATCTTCTTCTTTATGCCGTCAAGTCCGGCTGACGCGATTGCAGCGAACACCAAGTATGGATTTGATGACGGATCGGGAGCCCGGAATTCAAGACGTTTCAGGTGTGCATACTCTCTTCCGCTCAGGTGCTTTGGCACCCTTACTATGGCCGAACGGTTACCAGAACTCCACGCTATGTATGCGGGAGCCTCGTATCCGGGCACCAGTCTGTGGTATGAATTGGTGGTGGGGTTGCAGATTGCCGAGAGCGCCTTTGCATGCGTTATTACTCCGCCGCAAAAGTATCTTGCAGTCTGGCTCAGTTCATCCTCCTTGTCCAGATCAAAGAACATGTTCTCGTTGTTCTTCCACAGACTGACGTTGACATGCATCCCGCTACCGGAATCCATGGCAATCGGCTTTGGCATCATGGTGGCTACCTTGCCGTACTTTTGTGCAATATTTTTTACTACATACTTGTATGACTGCGCCGCGTCTGCCGCATTTGTCAGGTGGTCGTATTTTATGTCAATCTCACACTGTCCTGCAGTTGCAACCTCGTGGTGGTGGTTGTCACACAGGATGCCAAAACTGTTCTGGAGTATGTTCACACACTCGTTACGATAAGGGGTCAACGTGTCTGACGGGGTGCTCGGGTAGTATCCCTCTTGTAGTCCCATCGGATAACAGTCCCCCTCTTGGCTCCAAGGCGCCTCCTTTGACTCTATCGAGTATGACTGGCCCTTGTACGGCGTCAGGACATCCCAGTGCACCTTATCAAACACAAAGAATTCCACCTCGGGGCCCCATGTGGAGTGGCCGAAACCCTGACTCTCAATGTACTTCTCTGCAGCATGCGCGATCCCCCTCGGATCGCGCGAGAGTCTGCCGCGGTTACCGCCCCAGTACACGTCACAGAGCAGCCGGGCCGTCTTGTTCTCAGTCATCCACGGAATTATCGCAAACGTGTTGGGATCCGGCTTTAGCAGCAGGTCAGAGTCATCTATGCTGGTAAAGCCAATTATGGACGATCCGTCCAGCTTGGGCAGGCCGTCCCTCATCTGTTCTGGCGTGAACGTGGCCGCGGAGATGGTCGTGTGATGAAAGTGTCCTGTAAGACCGGTAAACTGCAGATCAATGAACTGTATGTCCTCGTGTTGTATCATGGAGAATACTTCATCCGGAGAATATCTTACCTGAATTGCTTTACCGTGGCTGACTTTGTATGGCAATCTCTTACGCTTCAATCACACACAAATATAGCCGACATTTAAGGATTAAGGGGAAACAGAGATATCCGACACCATAAATGACATACAGGCAGGCCTTGGAAGGCTGTATCGTGCAACGCTACGCGAGATGGAAGATGATGCGGCGCTCTCGGAGATCGATTCTGACATGTACCGCGATACGTCGGACTTTATAGGCAACCTTGGCAGGCAGGAGTATGAACGGGCAGAGGAACGTCAGGTCAAAGAGACTGCAATGGAGACTGCAACAAGTCTCATCTCTCTTATGCTTGAGACGCGCCTTGAGAAGGCGGCAAGACTGACTGCCACACAGGACGGCGCTGCTGCCTCTCTGGTGATGCAGCGGCTGCTTGACGAAGAGAAGTTCATCTTGGACTCAGACGAGGAACGAGATGAGCGCCAGAACGCAATCGTGTCTGCCACTCGGGAAGGCAGATCCAAACTGCTTGAGACCATAGCGGAGAGCTACAAGACTGGCAGGACCGTGGTCCGGTTTCTCCACGATGTCGATCAGATGATGGGTGCGGATATGGAAAAGTATGGACCTTACAAGGCAGAGGATATTGCAACCATACCACACGAGAATGCCCAGGGACTCGTACTGCAAAATGTCGCAGTGAGGGTGCGCTGGCAGGATTATGGGTGAAGGATACACACCGTTATGATGATGGCCGCCTGTCGTGGCGGCTGGCTGTTTCTGAGTTGTGGAGATGTGGGGGGGGGAGAGAGGAAGTGCAGTATAAGTAGAAATTAACCGTTTATGCACATCATCACATGTCGCATACGGGGGTGGAGGTCATAGACTTTCTACTTTATACGATATATCCCGTGATTGGTATCTTTATCGTTGAAGGTGTGTCTAGGCTTACACGCGCGCCAAAATGGCTAAAACTCTGGACCCAGGCCGCAGTGTCGGCGGGCTTTGGCGCCTATTACTGGTTTGTGCTTCCATACCCACAAAATTTTCCGATGACGGGGCTGGTGCTTTTTGCACTTGCGCTGGCCTTGTTGTATCAGGGTAGGCGTGCTAGGATATCCCCTGAGAAGAGCCCCTATTAGAGCCTGCCAAAGATGTGCCAGAATACATTGGGTGTGTAAACGATTGGTGTATCGCGATGTCATCTGGTGATTAGGTGACTATTTACGTCCAGCGTAAACAATTTGCCAAATTTGTGCCTAGAACCGGTCATTCAGGTGTGAGGTATGTAAACAGTTACGTGATTAGAACCTGCCAAAGATGCGCCGGAATACGTTGGGCCTGTCGCGGCCCCCGTCTCGTATCACTCCCTTCTGCCCAAAACGCCTCGCCCTGATCTGGCTGAGCTTGACGCACCGGTGCTCTTCTGGCAGCCGATGTTCGGCGCAGAACGGGTCCTTGCAATAGTTGCACTGAAACGGCATGTCCGTGAGATCCCCACAGTAGGCGCAGTTCTCCGCTTGCATGGTATTATTAGAACACTAGAGTTAATC
>RKRU01000047.1 GCA_007571225.1 Nitrosopumilaceae archaeon
TCCTCATACTCCTCCCCTCCCCCCCCATGCCTGAATGTTTGATTTCAGGCATAAAGTTGACATACCGCTTACGCCGGACCTAAATTGTTGCCTCAAACATCGAATTCCAAGGCATGGAATCCATCGAAGTTGACATACCGCTTACGCCGGACCTAAATTGTTGCAGCACACGACATTCCCATACTATGGATATGCGTGACACCACCAAGCCACACTTGGCTGCCTGCACTACGTCAATGCCTGCACTACGTCAATGCCTGCACTACGTCAATGCCTGCACTGACAGGCGGCAGTACAGCTAGCCCGGCAGCCGTCCGATCTCCTTTCTGATGATGTCCGCGTGGTTGCTGCCATCGTCACGATCGCTTGTAACTGCTGCCATTACAGATGGGTCGGCGCGCATGCAGTACAGCATGTATGGCATATAGATGGAGGCAAACGTGCTTGCCGACACGTGCAGTATCTTACAGAGATCGTCTGCAAGCGCCCTTATCTTGATCCTGTCGGATCTGATCCTAGTCAACACGGGAAACGGCAGGTTGTACTGTACGTATCTTATTCTTCCTCCTCCTCCTTTTCTGCCGTGCATACGAATCAGCAGGCCGTTAAGATACCGCAACAGCCTCCAGTTCTGTGTGCGCAGTATACGGCCATACAACATATCCGATTCGGACAGCACTTCAAGACAGAACGCAGCATCCCGCGGACTTATATTCTTGTTGGATATCACGGCCGAATAAAATGCGCCTATCTTCTCGCGCGGGTCTGCCTGCATACGCCTCAGTATCTCGCCTGCCCGTTCGACAGTATCTGCCTCAAAGAACGCGTTTATCGCCTGTTCTGTAGTCAGCCCCTCAACTGGAATCTCAGTCTGCGGCTCAATCCCTGTAGACATAGACTGGGCCAGGTTCATCATGGAGCGTATGTCACCACCGGACCGTGACACTATCCTGTACAGCAGGTCACGATCAAGCTCCCCGACTGTCTGTTCCCCGAACTCCTCTGCCTCCCATATGCGGTCGCCCTGAACCTTCTCAAGGTATGCCTGCATGAGGCGCGGTGGAATGCGCTTGAACGTTATTGTGGTGGCCGCCTTTTTTATCGGCTTCATCTTGTCTGCAGAGTCACGGTTTGCAGCAAGAATGATCGGTACTGCGGCAGACTTTCTGAGTATATCCGCTAGTGCGGCCGACCCCCCATAGTCGCCGCGCCCGTGGATTCCATCCACCTCATCAATAAAGATCATCGTCTTCTGCCCCGTTACGGCCACATTTCCCAAGACGGGCTCTAGGATCTGGTTTATCCTTGCCTTGTTGCGGACATCGCTCGCGTTCAGCCCCACCACATCATATCCGAACTGTCTTGCAAGGAGAAACGCCATCGTAGTCTTGCCCGTGCCGGGCGGGCCCACCAAAAGCAGTGGCTTTGTACCAGTCCTCCATTGTGCAAGCCATTTAACTGCAACAGAGCGTGACTCTTCGTTGCCAACCATGTCGGAGACCTGCATCGGACGGTATCTAGACGACCACATTACGGCTGCATCTCCGGCAGGCTTGCATCAAGCTCGGACCATGCATTTATCTGCTGTAGCTGCCCGTACCAGTACTGGTTGTAGTGGTCCATCGTAACAAACAGTAGTTCAAGCAGCGGTGTATTGGGAAACTCCTCAGGTAGTAGCCCTACTGCTAGGCGCGCATCCTCCATGTATAATCCGGCCTTTGCAAGCGTCGCGTCAAAGCCGACCCGTGAGCTACCCGACAGAAGCGAATAGTACAGCGGCCACGACGGCCTCTTTATCGCCTTGTCGCGCACAGAGTCCTCCATCTCGTTTCCGCACCCGACTCCCTCGGCAGCCTTTGCCATGCCCAAGTAAAATATGTCGCCAAGCGGGCGCTCTGCTAGCGCCATGTTGCGGCCCGCAGTACCCATGACGGCGCGGTACTTTTTGTACGACAGCTCCATCTGCTCCCCGGTTATGGCCGCAGGATCCGACTTCATCTGCTCGTCTGCGTCCTGGCCCCACCGCGCGTCTGCAAACCCCTTCTCAAATGAGTTTAGTACGGCGTCACCTGCCATCGATATCCTTCGGCGCGCCAGGCGCAGTATGTACGGGTTCATGAGGCGGTAGTCGTCTAGATACTCAAGGTCCTCGTCTTTGTCTATAATGCGGTCCATCGGCTCGCTCAGATCGATTGCCAGTATGTGTCCCTCCACTACGTTCTGGCGCAGCTCCCTTCTGCCGTCGTTGTTGTTGTTATTATTGTGGCTGCTGTCGTATGCAGAGCCAGATTCTGCAACTGCGGCCGCACCATCAAAGAGCGCGTTGAAGACAGGAAATGTCATCTTGACAAAGTTCGAGTCTAGTATGCGCCCCACGCGCTTTCCCATCTCCTCAGGCGAGGCCAGCCTAGTCGTTGCCTTCTCTATTCCAGATGCCGAGAGCATCATCTCCTGTGATCCCACCTCGTCTGCAAATGCCCGGAGGGTTGCAGCAGGGTCCGGATCGGAATCCATCTCCCTTAGAAGATCCGCAGTAAACCGCCTAGCAAAATCGGGAAATCCCGACTCGGCCTCCTCCTTGTAACGATTGAAGAGCTTGAATCCTTTTGATTTGAAGATCTTTTGTTTTATGATCTGCTTGCCTGGTTTTGTGCCCATCAGCGCCTCCTTGTCAAAGACTGACTGGTTCTTGCCTATCATGATATTGGAAATCCCCTTTTCTATTTATGCCTTCAATGTGAACAGAGAGTTCCGCAGTAGGGCTACATGAATGCATGTGTCAGTATAAAGCGAACTCTGGAGCATGGTGGGGCGTCTTCGGATGCTCTTTTGATGTCTTTGGGTGTACGAGAGTGGTGGTTGATGGTTGATGTGGTGGCGTGTAAGCAGGGATGAAAGTAGGGACCGCATACTAAAGGTGGTGTGGGTTCTCGCTCGTCTCGATTATGACTGACATCATTGACTCGTGAAACCATAACTGCATACTAGAGGTGGTGTGGGGGGGGAGGTGTGTGAGTAGACAGTTGCCGCCCAACAAAAAGCCCGACCACATCCACTACTATTGTGGGGGGTGAGGGTGTGGGGCGTGTGAGTAGGCAGTCAAGCAAGCAGGTAAGCAGATAGGGAGAGTATATGGGGAGGAGTAGAAGGAAAAGCCACGCACGCACGCACATATTATTAGTCATTTAAATTACGATCACAGGAGTGCACCATATGGAGGCCATAATAGACATCCTCAAAGAGGCGTCGCGCCGAATATATCTAAACGTCAGAGACATGGCAGGCACCACCGATGCCGCAGGCGACTACGGTGTGGGGGCCGGAGGCGACATCTCAAGGAAGATCGACATTGTGGCAGAAAAGACTGTAATTGACTATCTCAGCGAGGTCGGACTGGAGTGCATCATACTCGGCGAGGAGTGCGGCAAGGTCAGCCTCTCGGAGAACCCGCGCGGATACGTCATAATGGATGCAGTCGACGGCTCGGCCAATGCGGTAAGGGGCGTACCGTTCTTTTGCAGCTCGCTTGCATTTGCAACAAGCGAGAACCTAGACTCGATAACTGACGGTGTTGTCATGGATCTGGCAAACGGTGACATGTACTGGGCCTCATCGCAAAAGGGGGCGTTCCTAAACGACAAGAGAATCAGTGTGCGCATGGAGAACCCCATATACAGGATAATAGGGATAAACGTGTCTGGCGCATCCCGGGAGCTTACAGACAGGCTGCAACCGCTCTTTGAGGATAACAATCACATAAGACACTTTGGTGCCAACGCGCTGGAGATGGCGTTATTTGCGCGCGGGCTGCTTGATGCGTTTGTTGACATCAGAGGCAAGATCCGCATACAAGACATAGCGGCAGGCTACATAATGGTAAAGGAGGCAGGCGGGCTGCTTGTGGACGAAACGCTACAACCACTTGATGCGGATCTAGACTATGGTACGAGGATCTCGTTTATTGCAGCATCAAACGAGAAGGTGCTAGAGGCTGTTACCGCAGGCATAAAACTTTCATAGACTTTCCGCACATGTTGCAGGTATACGAGAGATGTACTGCCACAGTAAACGGGGCAGGCGTGCTGCCAGTCAGCACCAAAAGCTGTAAAATGTATTCAGGTAGTTGGCCTTTGCTGCGAAAACCCTGACGGGCCTATCCGTAACCGGCAGACAGTACGGGCCGCCCAATGCAACTGCTGCAGCACGTATGTTTCTATACTAGTACCCCATAATTACACACATGTGGACCACACCATCTGGCACATCAAAACCCTCGTCTGATACGTACTTGCAGTCCATTGCCAGTAACCCAGAAGACTATCGCGTCTTGGAGAGAGTGCCGCTGAATCCAGACAATATCCCCATAGAGTTCTGCAAACCCCAAGATACAGACACCACACTTGTCATACTGGATACTGAGACTATGGGAAAAATGAATGTCGCAGACGACCATATAATAGAACTAGGCATGATCCGGTGCCGGTATGATGTGGCAGGCAGACTGGTAGGTATCGACTCCGTACTAGACATGTTTGAGGATCCAGGGGAGCCGCTGAGTCGGGAGGTTACCAAACTGACGGGAATTACCGACGACATGGTACGCGGCAAACAGATAGACAGGAACCTAGTCTTGGAGATGCTGCAAGATGAACCTGTTGTCGCCGCCCACAACGCGGCATTTGACCGTCCGCGCTTTGATCAGATGATTCCAAACGAACTGCCGTGGGTATGTACAATGCAGAACATCCCATGGGGTAAGATGGACCACTCTAGCCGTAAGCTAGAGGTATTGCTACAGCGCGAGGGGTGGTTCTACGAGGCCCACAGAGCCTGTGTCGATGTGCTGGCAGTTGCGTGGCTGTTGCACATGGTGCAGGGCAGCCTGCACGCACTGCTTGAGCCCAAGGTAAGGATTAGAGCATACGATGCATTCGAGGTCAAGGACACACTAAAGGAGCGCGGGTATAAGTGGGATCCCTTAGACAGATCGTGGTGGAAGGACTTTGGAGAGGACAACGACGAACGTGAATACCTCGCAAACCTCTATCCAAACGGCTACCGAACGACAAGCAAGTCTATAGATCGGAGCACCGCATTCAAGTGATCTGGCTTTAGATACACCGTTACGCCTGCTATTGCATCAACTGCGGCCGAATTAATTTAAGATCATATTAATGATCACGAAAAATTTTTAACAAGTCTAACCAAATTTCAATAATGGTCAACGAGGTAAAGGCAAAGATCACGTATATGGAGCTGTTAAAGGAAGATCTCATTATAATCAGGCTCGTGCCCAGCACGGGAATGCCCCACTACAAGACGGGACAGTTCCTTACCATAGGTGTTCCCATACCTGCCGAGAAGAAGATAGTCCGGCGCGCGTATTCCATTGCGTCCCACCCGGAGAACCGGGATTATTTTGAGTTTGTAATCAGATGGGTGAGAAAGCCCCTCCCGGGCAGGGTGACTACTGAGCTCTTTTATGCAAATGTAGGAGACGAGGTCTGGCTCGGCGAGCCCACCGGCGCGGCGCTCCAGATCAGCGAGAAGCTACACGACGGCAGAAGAGACAATAGAAGGATAGTCTGCGTGGGCGGCGGAACTGGCCTGGCGCCATTCATTGCATTTGCAAAACACCTGCACGACACCAACGACAGGCGGGAGGTGGTGGTACTGCATGGAGCTAGTTATGTAGACGAGCTCAGCTACAGGAGGTTGCTGACGGGCCTGGCCGAGGAGAGCGAGAAGAGGGGCGTAGGCGAGTGGAACTTTAAGTATAATGCTGCAATCAGCAGGCCAAAGGAGTTCTTCAATCGGTCGTGGAACGGCCATACCGGAAGGGTCGAGTCGTTCTTTACGCCCAACAAAAAGACTGGGCTCTCGGTATTAGATGAGATGGTAGGTGAGAAGATCACGCCTGAGAACACCATGATATACATCTGTGGCTATCAAGGGACCATTGATGGGGTCATTGATGCCGTAGAAGACAGGGGGTTTGTCACAGAACACGACAAGAACCCCGACGGCAGCTTTAGCATAAAGTATGAATCGTACGGCTGAGCCGTCGGCCGGCATGCGAGTATAATACCTTGATTGTAGTCTGTTGTGGTGAGGAGGCCGCATACGTGCAAATCCGTCAATGGTATTAGGCCCCACGTATGGGGCAAGCATCATATGTACATATATTTGTATACACACACACGTACATACACACAATGTCACGCATGCACAAACCCATCAAGATACCCGACCAGGCCTGATCCTGCCAAGTCATTTCAGATGCGGCGAGGCACGCCATACAAAAGTCCGTCAAAAGTCCAGTCTGCCCTAGATCTTTTAAGCAGCCCCGCCAATCCCCTTACGCTGGGTACATGCTTGGATTTTTATAACAACCACAAGTCGACTGCACAGAAAAAGAAAAGCGGCACACCGCAAGCAGGTACATACTTGGATTTTTATAACAACGACGAGAAGGGTCACATGTGGTAAAGCTGGTTTGTAACGAATACGGCTTTGAGTGCGACTATGTCGTTGAGGGCGACGAGGATACAGTCGTCGACAGTTTTACGGCACATATGAACGAAGCACACGGAATCGAGTATTCTAGGGAAGCCATAGTACAATTCGTACAACGAAAGCGGAGGCCATAA
>RKRU01000210.1 GCA_007571225.1 Nitrosopumilaceae archaeon
GATTTTATGAGTATATTCCGTTATATGAAGAAGCACGAGGACCGGTTTGGCATGGACATACGTATGGCCGACCTGATAAAGGTGGCAAGGGCTTAACGGCCTTTATCTTCTTCTCCCTCTAATCTCCTATAGCCTAGCGTGGCAACGCCAAACGACTGTCGGTTGGTCCTTGTCGACGCAATGTTGTAGTCGCGTATAATGACAGAATAGTCTGCAAACTCGCGCTCCATATCATCAATTCCATCTGCTAAATAAAATCCCGGACAATCTCCAGTAAACTGGTATGTTGCGTGTATGCGTGCAGCGCCGCCGTCGTTCTGAGTCCACGTGGTGAACGGATACAAATAGCACACCCCGGGCCTAGCAGGGTGCATACTACAGCCCCCATCTACATCTAGAAATCTGCACGGTATACGCGTCCCATCCTCGTCCTCGCTCTCGTCCTCCCTACGCTTCAGGTTTATGGTGGTCATTACAGCCTCCGTGCCATCAGGACCACCGCTTGCGTACGTGGCAGTTACAGTCTCCTTTCTTATAAAATCCGAGACTTTCGCATACTTGAGGCCCTCTCCTATCGTAATGAGATCGTCGTCTGTAAGCGGCAGCCTTCCCTGCCTCTCACAACAGTTGTGGCAGTCAGGCCAAAAACATTTCCAGAGTACATACTTTTTTGCATCCGGCATATATGGAATATGAAATTTTACTTCATCCCTGACCACAGTCGTATCGTTTACATTGAGAATCCTTCCCAGAATAAAATCCCTAAGAAGAGGGTCTACGCTCCAGTCCTTTTCAAGCAACCTGAGTGATTCGGCGACCTCGCTCTCCTGTGACAACTATTACACCAACATGTAATAATATTATAAATTTGGTACGCAGGGGACAATATGCAGGTAGCCAGCAGGTCCCAAAGACGCCGTCTACAGTAGTTTGGAGCGCCACAAGCAGTATGTTGCATGTACACGCCAAAAACATGCGCCACCGCAGCCGGCCGCAGCACATACTGACGGATAAAAATTATATTTCGATTAGTATCTGGCATGATAGGTAGCCCGATAGTCTAGCGGTCAAATAAATTTAGATCAAGGATTCTGCCCTCTGGATCTCAAGAGTGGATAGGCAGAGACGGCAGTTCGAATCTGCCTCGGGCTACTCTCATCTAGATGCTTGTGCTATGCGTTCGAGCTCGTTCTTCTTCTTTACCGACGGGGCGGCGGGGTCGTTTGATGCGGCAAGCATCAGCTGTTCTGCCATGTGCTCTTCGATGGGCTTGGGATTTGAGAATGTGGACTCCTTGATGGCATCAGAGATGAACTTTAGAGCAAGGTCCACCCTGCGAATCGGGGCAACATCTACTGACACATGATACACCGTACCCCCGTATACGATTCTAGTGGTGTCTTCGTTCGGTGCAGAGAACTCCACTGCACGGACTAGTACCTCTACGGGGTTCTTTCCACTCTTATAGTAGATGATCTCAAATGCGGTCTTTACGGTGTTAATCACCCGGGTCTTTTTGCCGGCCATCCTACCAGTGTTCTTTGCATACTTTTTACCAAAATGCATCGTCTTGTTTATGAAGCGTTCCACTATGTTGACATCTGCCTTGTTGAACCGCTTGAGGGCCGAACGGCCGTACGTGTACGGTAGTATCTGTTTCTTGATGGATATGGCAGTCTTGAGTCCAGGATCCTGTACTTCAATTCCAGAGACATTCCAGCGCCGAAACAGGAGCGGGCCTGGATCGGTCTCCTCCGTCTTTGTCTGTACCTCAGTTGCTTCTGCCATTATGATCATCGTCTCGGCTTGTCCTTCTTGCCTATAACTAGTTCATGGAGCGAGGTGCCGTTTACCTTAAACACCTTGAACCGTACACCAGGTATGTCTCCCATCGCACCGCCCTGGGTTGCGCCCATGCCGTGTATGTGTACCTCGTCATGCTCGTCGATAAAGTTCATCGCACCATCACGGGGCAGAAACGCGGTGACAGTCTTGCCGTTTTTGATCAGCTGCACCCGTATGCACTTTCGGACAGCCGAGTTGGGTTGTTTGGCGGCAATACCCACCTTCTCAAGCACTATTCCGCGGGCCTGCGGCGCGCCTCCTAGTGGATCGGCCTTTTTATCGATTCCAAGCTCCCTTCGTTTGTAGGTGGAGATCGCCCACCGTTGCTTCTTCTTCTTTGTAGTCAACACCCTTCCTGCAAACAGTCCAAGCGGAGATTTTCTCATTCCATCACAGCTCCATCGGATCCCTCTCAGGACCGTTAATCAATACGTTGGTAATGTCAAAGTATCTTTTTGCAAGCATTCGTGCCTTTTGGGCATTCTTTCCACCGCGGCCAACCACAATACCCTTCTTTCTCGGGTCTACGATAACCACCGCCTGTTTTGTACCGTCGGGCCGATCATTTATCTTTACATTCATGACAAGTTTTGAGTTCAAGAGGTTGGATAGAAACTTTTCTGGTTCGTCGTCATACTCTACCAGCTCTACGCTTCTCTTGATTATGTTTTGAAGTGACTTGATATGCATGCCGCCCTTGCCTATTGCAAGGCCCATCTTTCCCGAGTTGACCACAAAGATGACTCGATCCTGATTCTCGTCCTCGATACAGTCACGCGCCATCGCGCCAGTCACATTCTGAAAGAGTGACATCATACGCATCTGTTCCGTAGTTAGTTTGATTGATTGCGCCATGAAAAGTACCTTTTTAACTCCGCAAAATACCATTCTTATTTAAATCTTAATTGACACCTGTCAAACTGGTAAAAATACATCATCATTTTCTGTGAACTCCAAGTTTTGCATCGCTTATTATTGTGTTTATGTTCGTCTCTGCCAGTGACGTAAACGCCATTACAGATGTGCGAAATTGTAGTCCGCATGTCTTTCCCAAGGACACCGATGTTCCCTCAAAACGTATTATCGGTATATTGTTGTTTCTGGCGCCAAGATCTATCTTATCGGCCACTCCATCATCTACGGATCTAGACATTATGATCAGCTTGGTATCAGCTATGGAGTTGAGCACCCTTCTAGCGCCCAGCAACAGTCTGCCCTCCTTGCGAGCATCCTTTAGTGACTTTTCTAGCACCTTATACATCACATGTGTGGTATTAGAGAGTGATTTATAGGTTGAGTCTGGGATGGAGCACCTTGTCTTGCCCATTCCATACGGGGATGGGATGGTGTTCGTGCGTGGATGTGGAGCCGCCAATAGAATTCTCACACGGTCTTGAATCTGGAAAAACTGATTACGGCCATACACGCCTAAAATCTTAACGACACACGGCACTGCGGCTGCGACTGTAGTATGCAGGGACCATCAGACAGGTGTGACTGGGGCAGATGACATTGGGGCCTAAAACGTGCAAAAGACAGACATCATCACCGCCATTTATGGCTACGCCTGTCCCGTCTGGCACAGAAAATGGCTGTAAAAGGCCTCTTGGGTAGTACAACACAGGTTTTTTAGTCGCATCCGGGCGCATATGACAGAATAGTTGCCGGACCTGCAGCAGACAGGCAAAATCACACCACCTGCATGATCATCATTATTTTAAATAGTGTGATTGTACCCTTCTTATCGTTGTCGTTTAAAATGATGGATGTCAAGGAGGAGTACCGCTCCGACGAGGACAACCTCATAAACGACTTTTTTTATCCCTGTTTTAGCACATGCGTAGAGTACAACAGGTGTATAGAATTTCTCTCCGTCGGCATGCTAAAGACTATATTTACCATATATGATAACTTTGGTAGTGGGGCTGCAAAGCTGAAGATAGTTGCAGGACACAAGTTCAGGCCTACCGATCTAGATCTTCTGAGTATAATACTCTCAAAATCAAGAAACCCGTTTGAGAAGAGAAACGTAAAGAACAGAACCATACAGCTTCTGAGAGACGCATTTGAGAGGGGGCAGATAGAGCTCAAGATTGCAATAGCAAACGAGGAACTGCTAGAGGAGTCATTCTCAGACAAGCTTGGAATATTCCACGACAGGGACGGGCAGGCGGTGGTTTACGTAAGTACGTCACGCGAGTCGTTTGCAACTAGGAAGAAGGGGTTCGAGTCGGTAGATGTCTATACGTCGTGGAGGGATGAGACACGCGTAAAGAAGAAGATTGAAAACTTTGAAAGACTGTGGGCAAACAAGATGGAGCATATAGATGTGTATGACTTTGAGCATGCACAGCAGAGCGGATTTCTAAAGTATTGGTCAGACTGGGTCCTGCGCCACTAGGGCCTGTACAGCACTCCTGTTCTCATGAAACAGTGTTGTGCCCGACGGTTTCACTGATGCTGCCAATAACTAGGGCCGGTGCAGTACGCCTGTTCTCATGAAACTCCATTGTGTTTATCTTGTAATAGATAATCTCGCCGTGCCTGTCTATGACTGCCATTATGGGATCCTTTCCCATCTGGGTAATCTCCCGTATCTTCCTTTGCAGGCTTCCCACCTTCTCGGGCTGTCCCTCGGCAAGTCCGAAGATCAGAAACTTGGATCCCTTTTGCATGAACTGCCCGCGCTCATACACCCTAAAATCCACCCCAAATCCAAAACCGTCCTTTGCCACATATCCTCGCGTGCGCAGATCACGGTATATGAGAAAACGAGTCAGGGCGTACGGATCATCTTTCTTGCACATCTTCAGAAAGGAGTCAAAGGATACGTTGTTTTTGCCCCGGTTCAGGGTCATCCTGCCTGTATACAACAGATACAGCGCCTCAAATGGGTCCAAAAACAGCTGTTCGGCCTCCGCCCCCACTACAGGAAGATCCCCTCCCTTGCAGTGGCCGAATCCCTTGGAGACCAAATCATGGATCATCTCAGGGTCGGTGATACGGACGCCTGAGCGTATCAAATTTCCCGTTATGGGGCACTCATCCATGGCACAAAAGGGGGCCGAATTCCATATTAAGTATGATAATTCATGCTGCAGGGCCGTCGTACTGCAACTGCCAGGTCGAGCAGCCGTACTGCAACTGCCAGGCCAGGTCACACCAGAAGACCATAGCGATGCCTTGTGATACCATTTAGGGCACAAGGACATACCGGCGTCCATCCACATGCAGGCGGCAGGCCGGGGAGCAGACTTTTTACCTTCACGCCGTCTACATAATGAGTGTTGAACGTAGTGATTCTCAGAAAGCTGGAAGAGAAGATGGCCGAGACTAACTCCCACTCAGACGAGATCGCCAGATTGGCTCAGTCATTTGCCGGACACAGGCCAGACTCCATAACAACAGGTATAGTGGCCGGAAGGCTGTACAACACGTTCTACTACCAGACCCGAAGAGTACTACGCAGAGATCCCACCCACGACGAGTTTATGGAATTTGTGGAATTTGTAAGACACATCCGGCCGAACTGCTAGGGGGACGGCTTGTTCCAGTCCAGTACCCGTATGGTCGGCGTGCCGGGCAGCTTAACACAGGCACCCTTCAATGCGCTCCTTGCCGCATTCTGGTGCTCCTCGCCATTTACATAAAGCTCCATTATGCACTGTCCGCGCTTGACTCTCGCACCAAGACTAGTTGCTTTACCCCACGCCCTGCGCATTCCCTCCTGCAACCTGTCTGCACCTGCAGCGGCGATCATCTTATTCTCTCGGAGCAGGTTATGCGGATATATCCGAAGGCGCGAATAGTATCCCGACTCGCCCGTGGTCTTCTCAAGCGTCTTGTTTGCCGCAAGTCGGGTGGACTCTATTGCCATATGTCTTATCTGAATGCGTTCGTTGAGCAGGAGCTGTACACAATACTGGTAGATTCCGCGTTTTCCACCCTGAAACTTTGCAATCTTGAGCTGGGGCTTACCCTTGATATACTCTTTGCGGGTAAACGGCTGGCCCGTCCCGTCTCTATAATTGGCTCCGTGCATAGATTAGTAGTCTGACTCCCATATTTTAACGGTTGGGGGGGCGCGGGTAACAGGTCCCCCCTGCATAAGCACCCAGAGATTATGAGTTCCATATGACTGAATTACTGATCCTGAACACAAATTCTGCACATTGTTTACGCCTAACCTAAACAGTACGTGATGGGGGGAGGTAACCTGTTATGGGTACGGCAAAAGAGTACACAGCAAACTACAGGTTGGGCCGCAAGTACAAGATACGATAAACCTTACCAGTCTTGTATGATTCAGGCTGCGTATGGATGTAGGCGTGCCAACGCGCATCTTGCGTCAACTAGAATATGCTCCCATCGGGATTTGAACCCGAGTCACTGCCTTGAGAGGGCAGTATGCTTAACCGGACTACACTATGGGAGCTCGATTGTGGATTAGAGAATCTCAATTTAAAGGAAGGGTTTTGGGCACACGGTACTGCAACTGTAAGAGTTAGTATCTTCTGTATGCAGTGCATGATAGTAGTCGTTTAATGGCACAGTGGTGGTGGCCAAAAATTTCAAGATCGATATCGTAATACGAGTGACGTGGACCCCATACTTTGGGACACTTTTGAGCCATTTTTTTCGTATGATTTGGACGCTCATTTATCAGTACCTCCGTTCTCTCGGTTCCATTTACT
>RKRU01000011.1 GCA_007571225.1 Nitrosopumilaceae archaeon
TTGAGATCGATTACAAGGGCGCCCAGCGCAATCTGTGTAACTACAAATACGGTGGCAAGTGAGCTTGTCACCTTTATCTTCAGATCGGCCCGCTTGTTCAGGTAGCTAGCAACCATAGTGGCAACCACGAGCGCTCCCGTAGTGGCAGCCGCCAGCCGGTGTATCCACTCTATGAGGTACTCTTCAGAAGGCATGATACCGTTCGGGCACAGGGGCCACTCCGGACACGTAAGTCCCAGTCCTGCAGCCGAGATGTATCCACCAAGGAACATCAGCGAGTACAGCACAACCATAGTCGACAGGGCAAGGTACTGGATCGCCAAGGCTATTCTACAATCAATACCCCTTGCATTCCCTGCAGGGCATGTCCCGGCACGGTACAGATGTAGTGATAGTTTCCCGGCGCCCCGGCCAAGAACGTGGTCGTGCCGCTCTCGCCGCCCTTTAGCGGATTTACAGGCGAGCCGATGGCAGAGTCCCAGATTACATTGGTATAGTCAGTCGGTTCTACCACGACCCCAAACGAGTGGAACGAGATTCCTGTGTTGACTGTGGTGACCGTTATCTCGTCACCGGACTTTACGCGGATCTCCGGGTTTGCTCCCTCATCTCCCTCAAGTCCGTTGAATCCAAACGTCCTAAAGTCGTCTGACTCTACAAAGTCAAATTCAAACTCGTGTGACACCCCCGTGGGCGGTGCAGCCTCCCCGGTAGGTCCAGATACGGCCGCATCGGTCTCATCTGCAGGGCCGACTATAATCATGCCCTCCATGCCCTGTGCGCGATGTCCAGCTACGGTACAGATGTAATAGTACGTACCCTCCTCTCCGGGCACAAACTCGGATATTCCGCTCTCGCCGTTCAGCATAGGCTGTGTCGCAGTACCAATCTCCGTTCCGGGTATGATGCCGTCGGTACCTTCGATCTCCTGTGTTACACCAAAGGCATGCAGTGATATTCCACTGCTCTCCACATTGAAGATGACCTTGTCGCCAACCTTCATGTTGATGGTCGGGTTGTTACCCTCCTCGCCGGGCAGCGCGTTGAACGCCATTGTAATAAAGTCATCTGACTCGATGAACAACAGATCCACAGTCAGCGTCTCGCCCGGCGACTCTTCAGGTGGCTGCGGAGGTGGCTCTACGGGCGGCGGCTTCACCACTGGAGGCAGTTCGGATATCCAATAGTCCCACAGGGCAAAGAATATCGCCCCGCCGACTATGCAGATGCCCAACATTATCGCCATCATCTTCCCGGCTCTTGCCGGTGAAGTTCTGTAGACATTCTGACTCTCGCTCATTTAATCACCTAGTGCGACGGATTCTTCGCCTCAAACGGATAATAGTACTTGCCACCCACGCCGAACGGGTCGTCAGTGTTTGCAGGCTCTCCCCTGCCCGAACTGTATATCATATTTGCCAAGAAGATTGCCATGCTGACGCCGATTATCATAGCTCCGATGGAGGCAATCTGGTTCATTGCAATCCACTCCGGTATGGGTGGATAGTCAAATATGCGGCGCGGCATGCCGTACAGTCCAAGTACATGCTGAGTAAAGAAGACTAGTACGGTTCCTACAAATGAGAGGATAAAGTGAATCTTGCCCATGGCCTCGTTGTACATGCGCCCCGTCACATATGGGAACATATAGTAGAGATATCCAATAGAGCCAAAGGCGATGGTTCCCATTACAAACAGGTGAAAGTGCCCCACCACCCAGTAGGTGTCATGCGTGGTAAAGTCAAGGGGCATTGCGCTGTTTACGACGCCGCCTGCACCTGCAGAGAAGAAGAGCGCGATTCCACCTACTGCCCACATCATGGGAGTGGAGAACCGGATGCGGCCGTTCCACATGGTTGCAATAAAGTTAAAGACATGCATTGCAGATGCCGGCACTGCTGCAAGCGTTCCGACCATAAATACGGTCTTTTCGGTAAAGGACATTCCCGTTGCATACATGTGATGCGCCCACGATGAGAATCCCACGATGGCCAGCAGTACAAAGGCAAACACTCCAGACCCGTAGCTGTATATAGGACGCCTAGAGAACCTCGGGATTATCTCGTACATCATGCCTATGGCAGGAATTACAAGCACGTATACTTCAGGATGGAACGTAAACCAGAATAGGTGCGCGTATGCTATTGGGTCCCCGCCCATGGCCGGATTGAAGAATCCGCTCACGCCAAGACGGTCGGTAAGCAACATCAGGAGGGCAGCTGCAAACGTCGGTATGGCAACCAAAATGATAAGGGACGATGACAGAAACGACCACGCCAGCAGCGGGACCTGTCCTATCGACATGTCAGGATGCTTGCACTTTAGTATCGTAACCACAAAGTTGATTGCACCCAGTACAGAGGAGATGCCCAGTATCTTTAGCCCGAATATCCACATGTCGGCCGCAGGTCCAGGGGCGCTTATGATAGAGTAGGGCGGGGTGGCATACCACGTAAAGTCGGCAAATCCCAGCCATATCAGGGCTCCTGCGGGCGGGATCATCCAGAATGCTATTGCATTGAGTTTGGGGTATGCCATGTCCTTGTACCGCACCATTATAGGTACAAAGTAGTTGCCCACCGCAGAGGCAAACGGTATGATGAATAGGAATATCAGTGTGGTGCCATGTACGGTAAAGATTCTGTTAAATGTCATGGCGTCGCCTATAATCTGGGCGCCAGGCAGAAAGAGCTCAGCCCTTATTGCGAGCGCCAGCGCACCGCCCAAGAACAAAAATCCCAAGGACATAATCAAGTACAGTAATCCTACGTCTGTGTGGTGCGTGGAGAACATTATCTGCCATATGGGGCGCGGCTTTTGCAGTTCCAGTACCATCAGGCCTGCACCCCCATCATAACCATCATCCTCCGATGTTGTGATAAAAGCGTTATCAACTACGGCTCCTCCACGTACAGGGTGCCGCGCATGTTATAATGTATGAGTCCGCAGTATTCACGGCACTGTATGTCGTGCACACCCGGCTCGTCTGGGGCAAACCATACAGTATTGACCCTGCCCGGTATCGCATCGATCAGAACTACATAGTCGTGTATGTTAAATGAATGTATCACGTCTGTGGCGGTAACCTCGAACTTGTACGCCTTGCCAGCCTCGACATGCAGTTCGCCTATCTCCTTTGTACCGTCCTCATGCTCAAACGTCCAGAACCACTGCTGGCCCGTAACCTTGATTATCTCTGCGTCTGCTGGCACATGCTCGATTAAGCGCTCGACCTCCCAGGCCTCCGCGCCCACCCAAGTCATCAGTGCCACGACTATACCTATGTAAATCCATTCCGGCCAGTTTGAATGTCCTGCCATTACCAGTCAGTCCCCTCGTACGGAGTGGGCTTGGCCTTGGGATGAGATTCCCTGAACCGCCATATCTGCCATATGATGGTGCCAGAGACCACTGCGCCCACAGTAAATGCCACAGTCATCATTCTAAAGAACAAGTTCCAGATCAGGACGCGCCGGTCAAGATATTCGCCAGGCTCATCTGTCTCTGCAAATACCATGCCAGCAGCCGGAATTGTTATCATTAATGCAACCAGTGTCAATGATAAACCAAACAAGCCCTTCATGAGTAGTTGAAACAGATGCCTTTTGGTTTCTATTTAAGGGTTTAGTGGGTTCGGTGGTATGACTTCACTTACCCCTCAATGGAATTTGACACCTTGTCGTATGCTCCCAAGCACGACTGAAAAACCCGTGTTGTACTACTAAAGACAGTAAGCTCCACACACGATACCGGAGACATGGCAGGAGTCACGATATCTTACTGATCAGGGTGATCCGAGTTGCCGGGAATGTCTCAGACGGACGGACGGCCGCATCCCGCACATGAATGGGAGCGTCTGCCATTACCGCGGCCCCCAGGCCGGTCCAACGCCTTACCATGTTGCGCAGCCTGCTCCGCTGATCAACTGGAGACTCCGACTCCCCAAACCACTCACAACTCATTATGTGCTTGCGGGCGACCCTGTACATCTCATGCATGCCGCGCTCCAGCGTCTGATCATCAAGATAGTTCAACAGTCCGTGTGTAAATACCAAGTCTACTGAAGAATCGACAAACGGCATCTCCGCAATCATTCCACGCAGAAAGCATGCATGCGGCATCTTGGATCTAGCAATTGCCAGCGCGCGATAGTTGGGGTCCACCCCGTATATGGAGACGGTATCCGGCAGCAGTCTCATATCTACGGCAGTACCGCAGCCGACTTCCAGCACGCTTGCACATCCCAACGCAGATGCAGTATACACAAGCCGTTCTGCAAACTCCCGATCATACCGTTCCTCGTTTGTGTCGGCATATGAGTTCCAGAACTCATGGTCGTATCTGGCGCGCATACGATCAGGCACCTCGTCTGTGGCACCTCCTAGTGTATGCATTCGCATCGGACCATCATAGTATCAAATGTACAGTCATGTGGGCCGTCCGAATATCCAGATACAGGAATTCTTATCATGCAGTCGTTGTGACGTCCCTTCTTGCAGAACCAACAGACAGACAGCTCAGAACCATCCCGGCCGCCGTTATTATCACCTGCAGTACAGCTCACAATCCCACATACACCCCACCTGCCTAAAAACCCCTTGCCATCATGTATTGGAACCGGGCTCTAGGTACGAACCAATCCAAGATCAGAGTGGCAGTCTGGATTCAGGTGTTTACAGTGATGGGGATGGTGCAGTGGTGGTGGTGCAGTGGGGGGGGTGGTGCAGTGGTGGTGTTGTGACGGCATCAGCAACAGCAGTGGCAGTAGAAGCAGTGTCGGGGGCAGCGGCATCAGCAGCAGCGGTGGCAGCGGTGGCGGTAGCAACAGCGTCATGCCCACGCAGTACCAGGCCTCCATCTATATGTCAGGCAACTGCGTCAACTGTAATAGGTAACAATAGCGTCATGCCCACGCAATACCAAGCCTCTGCGGGGCAATAGTAAAATAATTCGGAAACCAAGAGAAATGTATGCAGACAAAAGTACAGATCATTGTCGATGTCCTGACTACCAGAAGGTATGCCTCCGTGGCCGTGCTGAGCGGGACGGGGCTGGGCATCATATACTATCTGTTGACAATGTCCATGCTACCTGCACACATGGAGACTGGAGTGCTGGACTCGGCCGCCACATATCTGGCTGCATCTATAGCACTGACTGCTACAATCTCTGCCCTCGCAGGGATCAACTTTGCGCTCATGGCCCTCAAGATAAAACGTGCAAGGATGATGATGAACGTGACGGCCGCCACGGCGCGCACTCCGGGCACGTCGTCTGCAAGGGCAAACCTCACTGCACTACTAGGCGGCGTATTTGCCGCATTTACCCCAGGCTGCCCGGCATGCACCGCTCCCCTGGCCGTAATACTAGGAACCGTGGGCGGACTTTCGCTGTTTCCCATGCAGGGACTTGAGCTGAAGATTCTGTCAGTAGGGGTACTGCTGGCCTCCATATGGTGGGTTGCAAGGGGGCTGCAGAAGCGCAGCTGTTGCAAGATTGGATGACCGCAGCCGGTTGGACTGACTATACACGATCGTGTAAAGCAAGAATTCTGATACATTGGTGGGCCCACGGGGATTTGAACCCCGGATCTTCGCCGTGTAAAGGCGACGTCATAACCGAGCTGGACTATGGGCCCAAGCACCGATATTGCGAAAAACCATTTAAATCTTGACGGGGCCCCTCCGTAAGAGGTTACTTTCTTTATAAACACCTAGTAGCTGTTTTTGTCCCTCACGCCCGAATGACCGATTCTAGGCACAAATTTGGCAAATTGTTTACGCCTAATACAAATGATTGTGGGGGGAGGGTAACCTGTAACCCCCCCCCCATATGACCATTATAAAGAACCGGTTGTGATAAGTCCATTCAAACACACGATACGGGTTTGTCAATCCTTGGCACATCTGGGAGGATGAGCAAGCTTTTCAGATCTGCATGACTAAATTGAGGGTAGTATGCCGCAGTACAGCCCAAAAAGCAGAAATCCGTGATTGTAAGAACGAGTTTGTGAGCAGGATCAGTTTCTTTACCAGTCCCATCGGCCTAGGACACGCAACTCGCGATCTGGCAGTTGCCGAGGAGCTCACAGACGATATCGTCTTTACAACAGGGGATGCTGCCGCGCGTCTTCTAAAGGACGCAGGCATGCAGGTCAACGATCTCTACAGGCCTCCCAAGTTTGTAGTTGATGATAGGGGTAGGCTCAAAAAGCCCATCAGATTCCTGTACAACTACTACAAGTACTACAAGGAGTGCAGGGCAATGGCGGCCGCAATTATAGAATCCGAGAAGCCGGAGATAGTGGTAAGCGACGAGGACTTTGCATCCTTGGCAGTGGCGCAGGAGAGGGGCGGAATCAGGACTATACTGATAACTGACATTACGAGTACGCGGTTTTCAGACAGGTGGCCCGGCACCATAATAGAGGGAAAGATGAACGGGGCGATGCGGCGCATCATGTCTGGATGCGACGCTGTAATAATGCCCGAAGAGGGGAGCAGTG
>RKRU01000113.1 GCA_007571225.1 Nitrosopumilaceae archaeon
CATTTTTATTTGCTGACCCCCTCTACAGTTCATCTGGTTGGGCAATACCCACCCCTAAATTAATATATACATATTGAAAGCATACTTCCATCTACTGGTAACGATCGTGGTACTGTCGTTGTTTGGTTTCAGTGAATTGGCGCACGCCTCGGAGCTGTATGGCGCTCGAGATGTCGCCACCGCGCTAGCCACAATGGATGCCCATGTGAAGGTTGACGAAAAAACGATAATGCGGATTCATCTTGCCGCTACACATGCTGGCCGAGTGAACCAAACCCAGAGTTGTTTGGCTATTCTTGGCCTGTGTGGTGGTGTGGGCTTTATGTGTGTAGGTGAATGGCACATTATCAACTAGATCTTCTCTTTACAAAATAATATTCTGGATTCATGTCGGAGTTGCCGGGTTCTTGACACTAGTTGGGCCAGTTTATTTCGGCTTGACGCCAATAGTGGTGTTTGATAGGATACCGGACATTCGCATGTATGTGCAGAATGCTGCAATGATCGGACTATGGGTTATGTACTTGGGGGTCATGTTCACGCTTCCCTACACGCACCTGCTGTTCAAACACAAGAAACTACAAACCGAACTGAAAAAGTACAGGGCGTCAAAATAGGAAAAAACCATCGCATCACCCATACATACTACCCACCATCCGATTCAATCGGGTTAACGGGATCCCTGCACGGTAGTAACTGTTTACGTCTCCCACACGCCTGAATAACCGATTCTAGGTACAAATTTGGCAAATTGTTTACGCTGTATGTAAACAGTTACGAATTTGTGTCCAAGATCAATAATTCAAGTATGTGTGACTTGGACAACTTCTGGGTGCCCATAAAGAAGGTAATTTGTTACCTGTCAAAGTCCCCCAAATAACTGATCCCGCAGACAAATTCAACAGATCATTTGAGTCTAACCCAAAAGATGTTAAGTGGACAGCCTCTCACACTTAAACAATGGTAAAGGATAATAAAGCAACCCTGATCGAATCGAATAATCTTGACGGCCACAAGGACATGTACATCTATAGTAGGAGGGACATCGAACTGACCCAAGTGTATGATGAGGATACACCCACATTCTCGTCCCAGCTCGACGAGATTGGTATAAGACCATCAATAGTGCACAGAAATCCAGGCGCAAAGGAGCTTATGCACCTTGTAGTCAAGCGCGGCGAAGGTGTGATCAGTTCAACTGGCTCAGTTGCCGTAAACACAGGCAAGTATACAGGCAGATCTCCAGACGACCGCTTCATAGTAGATGACGATATGACCCACGATACAATTGACTGGGGAAAGATAAACCACAAGTTTCCTGCAGACAAGTTTGACATGCTGTTTGCCAAGATGAAGGATCATGTTGCCGGCAAGGAACTGTTCGTATTTGACGGCTTTGTGGGGGCAGATGAGGAACTACAAATGCCCATAAGAGTGATAAACGATCGGGCATGGCAGAGCCTCTTCTGCAACTGCCTGTTTATAGTACCCACAGAGGAGCAGGCCAGAACACACATTCCAAAACTCACCATCATATGCATCAACGACTTTGAGGCCGTGCCGGATGTTGATGGAACAGAATCAAACGTCTTTATCATCATAAACATGACAAGGAAGATTGTAATTATAGGCGGTACCAAGTATGCAGGCGAGATAAAAAAATCCGTCTTTGCCGTGATGAATTTTCTGCTGCCAGACCTAGGCGTGTTTCCAATGCACTGTTCTGCAAACGTCGGCAGGGAAGACAACACAGCCCTCTTCTTTGGACTGTCTGGAACCGGTAAGACCACCCTCTCGGCAGACCCGGACAGGATGCTGATAGGGGATGATGAACACGGGTGGTCCGACAGGGGCACGTTCAACTTTGAGGGAGGCTGTTACGCAAAATGCATCAACCTCAACAAGGAAGCCGAACCTGAGATATGGGATGCCATAAGACCCGGGGCTGTATTGGAGAATGTCGTGCTTGGTCCGGGCAATGTACCAGATTATAACGACAACTCCCTTACCGAGAATACGCGGGCCGCATACCCGCTCAGCTACATTCCAGGTGCAAAGATTCCAAGCGTGGGGGGAAATCCGCACGTCATACTATTTCTGACTGCCGATGCTCTGGGCGTACTTCCCCCCATCTCAAAGCTGACAAGGGACGGAGCCATGTACCACTTTATGTCAGGATATACAAGCAAGCTTGCCGGTACCGAGCGGGGAATAAAAGAACCAAAGTCAGTCTTCTCCGAGTGTTTTGGTGCGCCGTTTATGCCCAGGCCTGCATCCGTATACGCCAAGATGCTAGGCGAGAAGATCGACCGGCACAATACCACAGTATATCTGATCAATACTGGATGGTCCGGGGGGCCGTACGGGCTCGGAAAGCGAATAAGCATAAAGTACAGCAGGGCCATGGTGACCGCCGCCCTTACTGGAACCATAGAAGAGGCACCATACAGGCACGATCCCCGGTTCAACCTTGATGTTCCAACGCGCGTAAAAGGTGTGCCAACGGAGATACTAGACCCGCGCAACACATGGGAGCACAAGAAATCCTATGACGCCGCTGCAAACAAGCTTGCAGACATGTTTGTAAAGAACTTTACAAAATTTTCCCAAGTTCCGGCAAGCGTAATAGATGCAGGGCCGTCACCTGCCTGACTACACACAATAACAACAGCAACATGCCCTTTGTGGATTGGTGTGCTGTATGTGTGTGCGCCGTCACCTGCCTGACTACACACAACAGCAACAGCAACAGCAACAACGATGGGCCGGTTGCGCAAAAGTACATACTGCCAATGCATCAGATACCTGCACCGCCTAGTGTAGGCCGTATACAAATGCAAGACCGCCCCAGATTAACTACAAGAATCCAGAAAGAAAGGGTAGGCAAGACGGCGCCCAACTGCGCAGCAGAACCAATCATACCAAGAATAATTGCAATGATCGTGATTGTGATTGTGATTGTGACTACAATTATGAGTGTGATTGTGATTGTGACTACAATAGTGATTGTGACTACAATTGTAATACCTACACGCACATTACCCCGTCATACCCCACCACATGATCTTTGTAATTGGAATCCACCTTCAGGCTACTTCAGGCGCACCACATGCGCCACCGACTGGACTACTGCATGTCAATGGCCTGCAGGTACACGTCTTTTGCGCACTCCCACCGCCACGCCCACTACCCCCACAACACCAACAACTCCGGCTGCAATGAGGACCTGCCGCAATGGCAGCTCCGCCAGCGGCGAAAATGTACTCTTGGACATGTCCCCGACAGTAGGTATCGGCGGGTACGCTACAGATACATGGCCGCCTTCATCGGGCTCGCCTACGTATATTGTATCGTACGCGCTGTATGTTCTGTTCTCCACCATTATCTGTGCTTCCACCCAGTACAGACCATCCCGGAATACCTCCACTTGAGCACTGCCCGTGCTGCCCGGCGTAGAAGTGGCAGTGATGGCCTCTCCGGTTGCGGCATAAATGACATCTATCTTTGCAAAGCCCCAGCCGTCGGGATGTCCCACATCAAACGACAGATGTCTGTGCCCATCTACGTCCTCCCCAAGTGCAGCATCTATCGAACCGGCCGTATAGTGCAGCAGGAACGGCACCACATACTCCACTTCATTGTGTGTAATGATGATGCGCCCCTCATGCTCTCCGTACGGCGCATCCTCCTCACCACCCACACTAGGCTCCAAGACTGCCAGCCGGACGGCAAGTAAGTCGTCGGCCATGCGAACATGTCCATACTCCAGTACGTCTGCCGGCACATCAAATGACACATCGATATCGCCCACCTCGTGTGCGCTGCCGACTGGGCGCATCTCTAGATGCGCTTCGGCACTGCGTTCCTGGCTCGAGGTTATAACAACAAGACTTGGCGGCATTACTGCCAGATCCGCCCTGTGTGCATCTGCAATGTCAAGCCTACCCGAACCTGCAGCATGTACAGAGAAGAGATTACCGTGAGCGTCTGCCACAGGCTCTGCAGTGGTCATGAGAATGGACTTTATCTCATATAGATCAAGATCGGGTTTTCCGTGCAACAGCAATGCAGCAGCCCCGCTTACATGGGGTGCAGAGTAGCTCGTCCCGCTCGTAATATTGTGAGACGAAATAGGCTGTGTCGTGTTTATGTATGCCCCGGGAGCCACAAGATCGGGTTTTATGTAAAACGGCGAGACCGGTCCGCGCGAGCTAAAGTGTACCACAAAGTCAGGATTATGAAACAGATTAAGGGATGCATCCATAACAGACCCCGGTCTTGTAGCATTATACCTTATCTCCACGCCATCTTCATAGCCAATCGAAACTACAGGTATTCTTGGCGCGTAGCCGGGTTCGATGAATTCATGGACAAGTTCTCCCAAAAACATGCCGGGCACGTTGTTGTATACTATCAGGGCTGCTGCCCCCGCATCAGCTGCATTCCTCTCCTTTAGGGAGAAATACAGCATCTCATCCTCCACGTCACTTCCCCGCTCCACAATTACTATTGCGCCGTCGACATCGAGATCCTCAAAATCCTCTGCCTTAGCATAGCCTGCAAAGACCACATCTGACATCACTGGCATGCTCAATGATGGGGAATCTGCCATTGGAATTACGATATAGGACTTATCTTCAATTTGCAAGGTTGCAACCAGACTAGAGGTAAGATTGTTGTATGTGGCGCCAACCGTAAGTGCGCCGTGATTGCGTCCCGGACTTCCTATTGTAAACGGCTCTGGTCCCGTATTTCCCGCCGCCACCACTACAAGTATACCGTCACTTACAACCCGGTCGATAGCCTCCTCTATGACCGGATTTGTCTTGTTTATACCTAGGCTGATGTTTATTATGTCCGCCCCATCGGCAGCGGCCATCCCTATTGCCCTTGCAATCAATTCAGAAGAGACCCCAGACCCATCTTCGGATACCTTGTATGCCAGTATCTTGGACTTTGGCGCAACGCCCTGTAGGCTGCCGTCGGCGGCAATCACGCCTGCCACTTGGGTACCGTGTCCGTTCAGATCGGTTGGAAGTGATCCTCCCCGCCAGAGCAGGTTGTAGCCTCCCGCCACCTTTCCGTCTTCGCCCCATCCAAGCATATCGGGGTGTTCAAAGTCCACCCCAGTATCTATAACTGCCACCATGATACCGGTTCCGTCTATACCATCTAAGCGCGGCACCTCCGAACCTACAAACGGTACACTGCGCGCCAAGTATACCTGAGCGTCATCGCCATAATCATGATAGGTATAGTCGATAGCATACAACAGGCCAAGGACCACTGCAATAGAGACAACGTACGCTACTACTGCCACAGTGCAGTACCTGCCAGTCACAATACCCTCACGACCACATGCCATTATCGGTAGACCTTTCATACGAGTTAAAAATAGACCTGTCGCAAGCCTGTCGTATTCTCCACTAGAATGCCACCTGCGGAATTTACTCTGTTAATGATTCCAGACATCGCCACAGGGCAAAAGACTGGAGCTCTTAATGTCAAAGATCGGAACTACCGCCTCCAGCTCACGAAACTAACCAGAAGTCGACTAACGGCAGGCGTACCTAGACTTTCCTTCTGAGTATAGGTCGTCTGAGTGGCCAGTCGATAATAGTGTCCACTCATAGGAACCATCAGAAGCCATAGTAACTCCATACAGGTCATAGTGAAGTGGGGACTCTAGATCGCCGTTTACGTCAAGCTCAAAGTCTCCCGTTATTCCAACACCCAGTTCGTGCTGCGTGTCCCTGAGTGTGTGCAACGGATCCTCGATATGCCCGTTTGCCACCTCGCGCAAGAGATCCTTTACGCTCCTCTCCTCTACAAACGAGGACAGTACGGAATCTCCCAGCATATGGACTGCATCATATGTCGTGTGGGTAAATGTGTTGATCTCAAGTTCTGGATATGCTACCATCAGTCTGTAGTCCAAGGCACTGATCTCGTGTCCTCTTGGATTGAATGCAGAGCCGACAAGGTTCACCGACGCCGCAAAGGCTGCAGCGTCTGGATCCTGTGTGATCCGGTCCATGCCGACAATTCCCTCGGCGCCGTACCAGTCGACTGTAGCGGCGCTGCTGTCGGACCGAACAGCCTTTGCCAGTTCTACAAAGTCCGCATCAAATCCAAAGAACATAACTACAATGTTGTCCGTGGGAACGGCTCCAAGTGCGTCTACTGCGCCCTCAACCTGTTGTACAAGCGCGGCAAAGTTCACCGTCCCTATGCTTGGACTGTACGTTATGGTGGCCGATATCGTACCGTCATAATGATCGGCAAATGCACTGCTGATGTCCTGTCCCCAGAGGTCGTTGCGCACAACCACGACTGCATGTGTCTTGTCGTAGTCCTGCTCCACATAGGAGGTCATGAAGGGGGCGTGCTTCTCTACAGTCGGGACCATCCGGAAGAGGC
>RKRU01000080.1 GCA_007571225.1 Nitrosopumilaceae archaeon
CCCCATCACCTGACTTACTTTCCACGCATGTCCAAGATACTACATCCGTACCCACAGACTCAGATCCCCCCGCAGTTCCTACTACTCAAACCTTAAAGTCTCGGGAAAGAGCAACCGGGATGTCGGCACCTGCAACTGCCAAAACTACAAGTCAGGCCAAATCATTCAAACCCGCGCCGTCCGCATTAAAAGAACCCGAGCCTGTGGTTGCAGACGAACCTGCCACAGTGAGTAATATTGATACTGTCACGGTGCCAAACAAGAAGCTTGGTGTACATTCTGGCAAGGCAGTTAAAAAAATAAAGACTGGTGTGGCAGTAGCACCAACTGCATCATCTTCAGACCAGGCCGTGCAGCTGGATTCAACCGTTGTAAAACCAGACGCACCAAAGACTGTAGAATCTATTGGAGAGTCCGGTCTTGTCCGAAAGACGACAAAAACGAAACCTCAAAAGACAAAATCCGTCCGAGATATAAAAGACGTACCGAATACACGTACTGTTGAAGATCACGACGACAACAACAGCAGCAGCAGTAACAACGACAATGATGAAAAAGAACCGGATGTGGAAGAAGAGAATATCTCGTTTGAGCAGCTCCAAAAGAACTTTTTAAAGATACTTAACAAACTAGATCAGGCGGGATGATCCATGTCATACAATGCGGCCATTGAGAAGATTGCACGTGATGCAGTACAACATATTGATAGTACAACGGACAGATCCGTTATCGGACTTGGCAGCGGCCGAGCGGCCACTGCAGTAGCAGAAGCGTTGATGACTCTGGCCAGAACCGGCAGCTATAACATAGTTGGTGTTCCAACGTCACTTCAGATCAAACGTGTAATGGAGAACGGAAATTGTACATTTCCACTTGTAGAAGCCGATCAGGTTGATACCATAGATGTTGTTTTTGACGGTACGGACCAGATAGATTCTCACGGCTATCTTATCAAGGGCGGTGGAGGCGCCCTGTTGCGGGAGAACGTGTTGTTCAATATGGCATCCAAGATAGTTGTTGTAGCCGACGTAACAAAATTCGTCAAAAACCTATCCCGAGAGGTTCCAGTGGAGGTGCATCCGTTGGCCCGCAGACTTGTACAGGGGAAGATCGAACAGATGGGTGGGAAACCAACATTACGGATACTGAATTCTGGATATCCGATGTTTACGGAGAATGGGAATATTATTCTAGACTGTAATTTTGGCGTCATTACGGATCCTGAAAGTCTGACTAGAAGTATAAAACAAATTTCTGGTGTGGTTGAATCGGGAATATTCTTGAGAAGGCCCGACATAGTCTATAGGGCAGGCGTCAATGGCCAGTTTAAAATGATCACTAAAATCG
The DNA here is from genome assembly GCA_007571225.1 of Nitrosopumilaceae archaeon. GTDB lineage: Archaea > Thermoproteota > Nitrososphaeria > Nitrososphaerales > Nitrosopumilaceae > Nitrosopumilus. The sequence continues at coordinate 1,348 of RKRU01000080.1, forward strand.
ACAGAAGTGATCTCAACCTGTATCTAGAAGATATGGTTTGACGCGTAATCGTTTACACCCCACGCGCCTGAATGACCGATTCTAGGCACAAATTTGGCAAATTGGTTACGCTTGATGTAAACAGATACGGATCCAGATTAACCACAACCATTGAATCTTCGACTACCATACCACTGCAAACCGTTTCCTGTACTGTGATGGCTGTCTGCAGATTTACAGGTCAAGCAGGAATCTCATCTGCACCCCATTGTCATTACTCTCTACAATCCGCATGTCGTGAAATGTGGGGGCCTTGATCTCTACTTTGAATCCGTGTCTAGACAGATCGAGGGGCTCTCCATACGCCCTTGCTTGTATGCGGTTGTGGCCTTCTGCATCCCCCCTAAGATGTAGCTCAAGATCCCCCACCCTCTTGATGGCAAATCCCTTTGTAATCAGTACAAATATGATCTCTTCTAGCCAGCTGAACAGCAGGTGATAGAGGTTCTCGCCTTCCGCGGTAAATTCCATATGTCCGGTTTCACTTACCGAGCTCCGGTTCAGCGTAGTCTCTATGGTGGCATCGGCTGCAGTCACAAATGCCTCCCTTAGATCTCTGGCACTTACCTCTATTATGGCGTCTGTGGTATGATCCAAAAAGCGGTAACTCACACAATAACCGTACTACATGTCACTATTAACATGTCTGCTCGTCACTGGGTTTGTCGCGCATGCTGTGCGGCGGGACTATCTCACGGACAGTGTAGCACTGCCAAACAGCACACTGAATGGTTCACACCATATTAGGACATTGTCATACTTTTCAAGATCGATCCCAGGCGGCAACTCATAGTTTTGGTTTCCGCGATTTGCCTTTAGATCCCCTAGACTCACATGGTCCGCTGCCGTCTTGTCTGTGGCAAGATAGACGCGCAGGCCGGGTCCGTTGGTTGAGAAAAAGTTCTCCAAGCGCAGCACACTCCCGCCGTCTACTAGTGGTATAGTATATGCCTGTCCGCTTGCATCGTGTATGCCGTCTCCAACACCAACAAACGTTCCTGCGTACGACACCATAACATCCGTATCTGTAGGAAGGCCTATGGCCGTCGATGTGGCTTCATCCACACTCTCTACATTTCCTGAAGATATTACAATGGCTCCCACAGGCATGGATTCGTTAATTGTAGATTCTGTAAAGTATGGAGATACGGCGTATCCAACAACAGATCCGGCCACTGCAATTACGACTGCAGCTACAATGATGCCTGTCCTCCTTGCTACCATACATGTCTTATGCTGACGGCCTATATAGTGTATTATTTTTTGAGGAACCCGGCAGCGTCGCGCGCCAGTCCGATGCAGCCGTTTGTATGTAGCAGTCTAGGTTCGCTGCAGGTATTGACGAAATTGTGCCCAGGATCAGCCGTTTGGGTGTGAGGCCCAGACAGATATGTTTGTACTAGTCTGCTGGCGTGCCAGCTACTGCAGTGCCGTCTGTGGCAGAAGATTCGTATGAGTGGATCTAGCTTGCTTGTTTTGCGGAAAAGTAGTTTAGTGGGATATGACTGCCAATTATGTGGAATCGTTTGAAGCATTTCTGTTGTGGCTGTCTGAGCTGTTAAATGGGCACCTTTACGAAGGGGTCTTTATTGCGGCCCTGCTTGAGACTGTAATTCCCCCCATCCCAACACTTGCAATCTTTCCAACCGCGGGATTCTTAGCATCACAAAACGACATCCCGCCTGAAGGACTCATTCCACTCATAATTCTCGGGGCTTCGGGAGCCACGATAGGTTCGGTCATCATATATCTTGTCTCATTAAGGCTGGGAAGGGTGGTAATGCTCAGATACATGGGTCGCTTTCGCATAACCGAGGAGAAACTCGTACAGGTGGAAACCTGGTTTGAGAAGCACGGAGACAAGGCAGTCTTTCTATGCAGGATAATGCCCGTAATGCGGGAGATGATATCCATACCTGCAGGACTCTTGAGGATGAAGGCGCCAAAATTCATCATATACACGTATGCCGGCTCTATGGTCTGGGCATGCGTGACTATACTGGCAGGATATTACTTTGGCGAGGCGATAGGACTTGTGGCAGAACCGCTATCAGACGAGCATGTCGGTTCTCCGTGACTGCCCGGTTCGGCCTGCTTGCCGGGGCCGGCACCATTATGTGCGGATCAGCGCAGGGGACAGCCGGCCAGACAATGTCACTCTTGCCATCATCGCCGCTATCAGTACTGCTGCCACAGTCGTCGCAAGTACGGCTACTGTCACACTTCCATACTCTGGTATCACATACGTTCCGGTTATGTCGATACGTCCTGATGTCGCATCGGGGTAAAAACGCAGTATATAATAATCATTTTCATAGGTCACGTCCGCATCATGCACAGTCAACCGGCCCGTTGAGTCTTGGTGGGTTATGGCAAACGGGGGTGAGAGCAACGGCCTCTGTATATGGAGTGAGAGGGAACCTGCATCTCCGTCATCCGTCTTCTCAAACTCAAAACCTAGTCTCTTCTCCTCAATGTCAAACTGGATCGGCGATACTACGTATCCTGGGTGTCGTAGGGCGGCCTTTAGACTTTCCGTACCGTCGTCTCCCACATACTCAAACACCTCAAGACTCTGTAGTTGGAGATTCTTCTCCCCGCCTTTTGCAATGCTGTCGTAAAGCGGCACTATTCTCAGTATCTTATCGTCGTCGTGGGACGGCTGTCCGCGTCCGTCCCTATTACTTGTCAATACATACAGGTGTCCATCCGGCCCCGTCTGTACGTCCCTCAGCCTACCGAACTGGTCCGAGAAGAGTTCGGTGTGTGATTTGACGCCGTATTCTGAATCAAACTCTAACATCTGTAGGCTCCTTCCAAAGAGCGCGGCAACAAAATACCGCCCCTCCCATTCGGGAATCATGCGCCCGTCATAAAACTCGGATCCAGACGGGGCCCACGTGCTGCCTCCTGTATGCAGTATTGGAGACATGTACCCATCGTCTTCTGCGCCGTCGCCTATCACCAGCGGCCAGCCGTAATTGCCTCCGGGAACTATGAGATTTATCTCGTCGTGGCCAGTCCCCATCCATCCAGACGGACCATGTTCCGTAATTATCAATATGCCTTGGTTATTCCAGTCCATGCCTTGGGGATTCCTGTGTCCTGTAGAGTATACCAGAGAATCAGACGGATTGTCCGGCGGAACCTCCCCGTCCCGGTCCATCCGGAGTATCTTACCTGCAAGCGATTCTGGATCTTGTGACAGATCTGGATTTATGGCATCGCCTGTGGCAACATACAGCATGCCATCGGGCCCAAACGCTATCCTTCCCCCATCGTGATAGGCGCTGCCTGGGATTCCGTCTAGAATGGTGGTCGGCTCGCCGGCCAGCATACTGTCCACATACTGGTACCGCACAACCTTGTTGGCAGTCCAGATTATGTCATTATAGGTATAGTACAGGTAGACGTATCCATTCTTCTTAAAATCGGGATCCACTGCTAATCCCAGCAGTCCACCCTCGGCTCCGCCATTCACGTCAACTGAGAGTAATAATTCGGTAGCAGGGCCGGTATCGTCCCTGATTATGTGCAGGTCGCCTCCCCGTTCTGTAAATATCAGGGTACCATCAGGCAGCCAGTCGATACTCCAAGGTACCTCCAAGTTGTCTGCAACAACTTCTACGCGTATGCCAAGTTCTGGATAGTTGGTTTCTGCGTGTGCTGTGCAGGGGACCAGCACAGCTAGCATGCCCGAACCCAGCATGCACAGCACTATGGTTGTGGCTGCAGCGGGCATGCTTGTAAATGCGATGCATGGAATAAAGGTTTCACTATGTCTGTCGGTACTGTACACAGCTGCGTGGGCCGTTCTCATTTTGTATGACAGACTCAAGGTTTTTAGGTAGTGGCATCTCCATAAAGACCATGGGCATTACTGCAATAAGCAACCCTCAGGACTGGGAGAGGGAGGTAGTAAACTCTGCCGTGCCGGTATTTGTCGATTTTTGGGCGGAGTGGTGCGGCCCGTGCCGCATGGTGAGTCCGGTGGTTGACGAACTGGCGACGATTTATGATGGCAGGGTAAAGTTTGTCAAGGTTAACGTAGACGAGGCCAGCGAACTGGCATCTCGGTATCAGGTTTTTAGCATTCCCACGCTGGTAATACTAAAGGGGGGGAATGTTGCAGCACAGCAGGTGGGTGCGGCCTCCAAGGAATCGTACATCCGGATGATCGACCGCACACTCTAACTACCCACTCTAACTACACACCATTGAATATCCCCATACGGACTTTTTGGTGTGATTTTGCCTGTTCTCTGTATAGATCCGGCAAACCTGTCACATGCACTCAAATACGACTGAAAGACTCACATTACTTGGCTTGCCTTACAGCAGTTTTTTGTGTCGTGTGGGGGCAGATAAAGCCGTACAACTTTTGTTACTAAAGTAATTAATACGGTATCAACAGAGTTAGTTCATGTCGTTTGGAGAGGTGGATACGTTGAACATGCTCTTTGAGAAGCTCACCAGCCTGTTTGATGAATCCCAGGGGTATTACGAGTCCTTTCTCTCCACCAATGATATGTACAAAAAGGGCATGCTGAGCGACAAGGAATTCTTCCAAAAGCTTGGTGATTATGTGGTTGCCTATTCGGCGCTAGAGTTTCTGGCAATCAAGGTACTCTTTGAGGTAAAAAAATCCATGTCCACCGGTTCCTCTAACACCCAGTCCCCTGGACTGATGCCTGGCATGGGCTCCCCTGGCATGATGCCGGGAGGCATGATGCCTAGTGGAGGAATGGGCATTCCTGCTAGAACCGGCACGCCACAGAATCCTGTGGGGGGACCGCCCAGCATCGTCTCTGCACAGGAGGGTTTTGGTAGTGTGGGTACGCTGCCTTCCCCTGATCCAGCACTGATGCCAAGACCGCAGCAACAACAGCCGCCGCCCCCGTCTGCGGCAGCCAGCTACTGTACGTCGTGCAATGCGGAGCTTAGGCCCAACGCTAAGTTTTGTACAAAGTGTGGAACCAAAGCTCAGTAGCCGCGGTCACAAATTTTGATCTCTCCTTCCTCTTTCCGTGATT
>RKRU01000042.1 GCA_007571225.1 Nitrosopumilaceae archaeon
CTCATAACTCATAATCCTCATCACATGTCAGAAGGCTTTTCCGATTCCATCATCGACACCCCGTGACGTGTTTGATGCATGTAATTTTTAGTATTTTGGTTATAACAGGGGTTCTGTTGCGAGCGCGGCAGACATGCTAGGTCATATGGCCTCATATGCGCTCCCCGGCACAAAAAGCGACTGCATAAGAGACCTCCCGAACCGTGCAATACCTGTTTGAGCCGTCCTTTTGGTATGTCTGTAAAAGACATGGAGGTTTTTGGTATATTGTAGTAGCTGGCCAGGTAATGCTCTCCTGCCTGCCCGCCCGCAACAGTTACAACAAAACCCACAGCACAGTTTGGCCCTGTTCTCAATCTAGGTGGATTGGCTACGTATATGACATCAAAATGACTGCAACATGTTACCCATATTTTTTCAAGGTATGTGCAGATCCTAGATTCCTAGTCGTTCTACCAGACATAATGACAGAATCAGGTAGACTTTATGCGCATTATTTTTGTCTTGTCCATAACAATCCAGTACTCTACGTTCTGGCCGTTCTCAAGCTTACCGCTTACCTCGTCGTCTATCAAGACCACATCTATGGTCTCGTATGTTTCAGAGTCCATCACTTGTACGGTATCGCCCGTTATGGATATTATCTGGCCGATCTTTTTGTTGATCATCGGTACGTGTATCTGCATGCTGACAGGACCCACATGCGGTCTCTTTTGGCCGTCAAATATCCCTTCGCCCACTATTCTGGCCTTTGCGGCGCCATGCTTGCCGGGTTTTGAGGTGTCATACTCGACTATCTTGCAGGGCTCGCCGCTTGGTTGATCTGAGTGTGGCAACAGGATATACGAACCTATTTTTAATGACCCCAAGTCTGCAGGCTTGCTCATATGACCAAGCAGCTCATGCGAATATTTTAACTTTGATGAACAAAGTCTGCAGGAATGTACCCTCCCCCCACATATCATTTGGGTTCAGCGTAAACAATCTGCCGAGTTTGTGCCCGGAATCAATCGTTTGAGTACGTTGGACTCAGACGGCCGCCGGGTGCTTGCAAAGGAGACAACCTCCCACCCTTACGGCCCCCCATTCAGAGAAGTTATTTAGTCGTCGGTATACATACAGGTGTGAAGGACTATGGGCACGTCACGGTCTGGCTGGACTATTTTAACAAGAACCTCAAAAAGTCTAGGGGTAGGAGACAGGGGCTTGCAAAGTGCATCTTTGATCCCACCATAAAGGAGCTGATAGAGGCCGCAGAGGCCGCAGGCTTTGAGATCTCCGAAACTAGCGAGCGCGCGCGTTTTCCCCGCAGGCCGTACGTCCGTTCGGGTTATGTGGTCCTGCCAAAGTCAGGCCACAAGACCGCCACGCTCAACTCCATATCTAAACAACTGATTATAAAAAGAAACAGGCAGAAAAGATAAGAATAAACTACTTCGTTACTCAAACAATTTTGATCGACTACTGACTTAAAGGGGCAATACGTAGTATCTATCATGCAGGAGATCGGTGAGGTGTTGCATGTTGCAGGCAGCGGCAGGGTCATAATCAGGCTCTCAGAAGCCGTGCCAGAAGGCAGTGTCCTGTGGGACAGAAGAGGTACAAGGATCGCCAAGGTTCAGGAGATCATAGGCCCGATAGGTGCGCCGTTTGCTTCGGCCGTCCCCCTTACAAACACAGTCAAAAAGTACATGGGCGCGGCCGTCTTTATAGGCATGACAGCAGACACCAAACGGTCTCCGGCAGACGCAAAAAGAAGAAAGAGGAGAAGAGCAAGATGAAGTTGCTAGAAAAAGAAGAAGAAGAACAGAACAACTGTTCAAAATGCCATGCCATGTTGATAGTCGACATGCAGAATGGCGAAACCGTATGCAGTAGATGCGGCATCGTAGCCGACGGCCAGATGATCGACTACGGTCCAGAGAGCATCACCACGACACACGAGGATAAGATGAAGTGTACAAGGGCATCAGGACTCAATACATACTCGCAGCACGATCTGGGCATATCCACGGACATAGCCATGTCAAAGACGGACTTTAACGGCAAGTCGATCGACAGCAGGCTGGTGAACAAGATGAACAATCTGCGAAACTGGCAAAAGTGGATCAGGGTTTCAAACTCCCACGAGCGGAGGCTTGCAACCATACTGTCATGCATGGGCGAGGCAGTAGATACCCTCGGGCTATCAAAGAACGTACTGGAGACGGCTGCAATACTGTACCGGAACATAGACAACCACATGGATATCAAGGGCAAGTCCATAGAAGGCATGGCCGCTGCAATACTGTACATGGCCTGCAAGCGATGTGATGTGGTACGCTCTATCAGCGAGATATCAGAACGCATGAGCCCCACCAAGAAGCCCAAAACAAAGATCGCATCCAAGTACTATAGGATGATCGTCATGGAGATGGGGCAGACAAGCACGCCCACCGTTTCCACGGCAAAGTACATCTCAAAGTTCGCAAACAACGCACAAGTAGACACTAGGGTGGAGCGACTGGCCCTCTCAATTGCAGAGAAGACCAAAAAAACCACCATAATGGACGGCAAGTCGCCGCACGGAATAGCCGCGGCGTACCTGTACATGGCCTCCACCCTGCTAGGATACAGTCTTCCACAGAGGGAGATCTCTGACGTTGCAGATGTAACGGAGGTCACCATACGCAACAGGTGCAAAGAGATACTGACAAACTACAACATAAGAATCATTCTAAAACCTGCAAACACAAGATAATTCCAAAAACCCTTCTTTTTTTAATTATTATGCACATATGTGCCCCGTAGGCAAGCGCCCGTAATTCCAGTTCCAGTACCACAACAAAATGTTTGGGGGTAGTGATGCGTGGGATAGTGATGCGTGGGATAGTGATGCGTGGGATAATAACGGCCGCACTGCAATGAGTTCTGCTTAGCACACCATGCCATCCAAATAAAGAAACAACTAGTCCCCGTGCAAAGGGAGGGCCAAACAATGTACAGAAATGGCCGGCACGATACAGGCCGGCACGTGACAGGAGCCGTCCCTGTACACTGCCTACTGTAAAGCGCAAGGAATTCATTTCTTAGAATGGCTGTTGAGTACAGGCAGGCCAGTGGCAGTACGACCACTGCAGCCGTATGTACATGCTTAGGATCAGCTAAATTTCGTCTGTATTATATAACGACACCAAAAACGCCAAGCATGGCAGAATTGGAGATAAGAGACCTGCATGTCAACCGCGACGGCAAGGAGATACTCAAGGGGGTCAACCTAAAGACCGGCCCCGGCCAGGTACATGCCATCATGGGCCCAAATGGCTCCGGCAAGAGCACGCTTGCATATACGTTGCTTGCACACCCAAAATACGAAGTGACGCAGGGCGATATACTGCTTGACGGCGAGAGCATACTGGAGATGACAGCAGACGAGAGATCACGACATGGACTCTTTTTGGGATTCCAGTATCCCACGGAAGTCTCCGGCGTAGGATTCTCGCACTTTCTCAGAACCGCATACAACTCTCTGAGCAAGGCACTAGAGGGGGACGACAGAGAAGTCTTTATCACAGTCAGGGAGTTTCAAAAGTATCTACGTGGAAATCTCGAAAAGGTTGGCCTGAGCGAAGAGTTCCTGTCTAGATATCTAAACGAGGGATTTTCAGGTGGAGAGAAGAAGCGTGCCGAGGTACTCCAGATGGCAGTCCTAAGACCAAGAATATCTATACTTGACGAGCCGGATTCTGGACTCGATATTGATGCAGTCCAGGCAGTTGCAAAGGCCATCAGCCAAGTATCGAGTGTCGATTCCACCATAGTAGTAATTACACACTATGCAAGGATTCTAAAGTTCCTGAAAAAGCTGGACTACGTCCATGTCTTTGCCAACGGCCGCATTCTAAGAACGGGTGATGCGTCACTGGCCGACAAGCTGGAGCGTGACGGATACGACTGGGTCATAGAAAAGGCCGCGGCTTGAATGGCGGTTTTGTACCTACAATAATTACATTTTATAAAAAACCTGTCTGACTTATAATTTGAGGACGGGTTTACTAGTTGTCTGGATTGATCTTCATCTCGCCGTATTTGCCCTTTGAGATTGAGATCTCGCCGCGGAACTCCTTTGTGTAGCCGTTGATTATCTCTATAACGTCGCCCTCTTTGACCTTTGTAGTCTCATCACCCCACAGGGTGAGTTTGATCTCGTCTTCAGGAGTGTCCCCGTCGGAGAGTATGTCGTCGCATACGTTCATTGGTTGGTTTGATGATCTCAGGTTGACGGTACGGACTTGACCAACACTCTTTATCTTTCCCTTTATGTTTATACCACTGCGCATCTTTTTTGCCTGCGATATAGGAATGAACTCTGCCATGTGTAAGCCATCATCCGCACAATTATAAGCCTTTCATCTGCAATAATATGCTCATTAACATATCAATCTGGCACCACAAAACCACAGATACAAAAACAGGTATGCGGTTTTGTGCGGGCTATATCTCCACAAATACATCTCCAGATTCCGTGACCGTCTTGTATGAACCCAGATCACGTATGGTAACAGGAAACTTGGTCAGCTTGCCGCTTGTACAGTCAAACTGGGCTCCGTGCCATCCGCAGACTACCGTGCAACCGTCCCTAAACACACCTTCCGAGAGAGATGCCCCCGCATGGGTACACGTATCATCTGTAGCATAGTACTTACCGTCTATGTTGGTTACCAAGACATCCTGTCCGTTTATGGTCACCTTCTTCATGCTACCCGGCTGGAGTTCTGCCTCCTTACAGATAAGAAATCTTCCCATGCTGCTTTTATCTGAGTGGCCTTAATATCTTGTTGTTACAAGTTGGAATCTGGCACAGTACGCAGGGTGCGCCCTGACGACAAGAAACGCGTTCTGCGATTCTGCAATAATACGTTCAGCTGGGGCGATTATATAGACACGGTGTGGGATTCGTGGCTAGAAGAGGGGGAGTTCTTTACATATGGTATATATGGCGATGCGCAATCGCGCGCGGCCTCTTCTCAAGCAGACGACCCCGTGGGAATCTGCCATGCACATATGCACAAACGGCAGGTCTGGATAGAGGGCATACGCGTCCATCCAGATTATCGCCGCAGGGGCATTGCAGCAGTACTAGTCAAGACTGCAGAGGACTCGGCGCGAAATCTCCACGGCATGGCCGTGTCGCGTATGCTGATCGACACTGTAAACAGTCCCTCACTGAGCATGGCAAGACTGCTTGGCTATACGATATCGCAGACATGGATATACCACCACCTGAATCCGGGTGCAAGTATGGCTACCAGAGGGAACGGGGCGACAGACCCAAGAATACAGATGTCCACAGACGAGGAGCTTGATCCAGAATTCTATTCATATTATGTCAAATCGTGGCGGTGGTACGAGACAGGGCATGTCGTACCGTCTGATCTTTTAGGGGGTGGAATGGGGGCTGTGGTGGTGGCGTCCGCATCCACAGACAGTAATAAAAACGATGGAGATGTTGCAGGCGCAAGTACGGCCTACGAGGGCATTCTAAAGGACACGGTTGCAATCATGACGGTTTCAAGGTCGATAGGAGGTACGGGAACGACCCTCTCTGCAACGCTGTATCCAGGTTCGGATGACGCCGTATGTAGAGTGCTTGCATACCTGCAAGAACAAGCAGCCACACATGGCTGCTCGTCGATAAATGTCTTCTCCAAGACACCGCTACCCGCATACGACACCCTCAAGCCACGGTTTACGTTCCACCTTGTTGAAAAGTCTCTTGTTGCACAAGAGGAGGTAGAACCAAACGCTGTCCATCCCTCTAGGTAAGCTGCTCAATCTCGACTATTTTGGCTTTTTTCTTTACGACAAGGAATGATTGATTTTCATTCCCAATTTTTTAGTATTTCTGCACTCAAAAGAGTCAAAGTAACTGTTTACGTCCAGCGTAAACAATTTACTAAATTTGTGCCTAGAATCTGTCATTCAAGTGTGGGGGACATAAACGGTTACGAAGATGGTTTAACCGGTTACGATGTAGTCGTTTGGGTTCGGCTAAACAACAGACTCAGGTTACAGGTTACCCACCCTCACCTCACCTCACCTCACCTCACCTCACCTCACCTCACCTCACCTCACCTCACCTCACCTCACCTCACCTCACCTCACCCAAAACCATTAAGATTAATCGTATCCAATCCACCGAATTTGTACCCAAGATAACTCATTCTGGTGTGTGTGACCAAAACACCTACAGGGAGCTCATAAAGTAGGCTAACCCATAACCGACTCGGTTGCACAATAATTTTATAAAACCGAATGCAAAACTATTTTATCGCTAATATAATAATTACAACCTTTCATATT
>RKRU01000085.1 GCA_007571225.1 Nitrosopumilaceae archaeon
GTTGTAGATGCCGACAGGTATGTAGTGGAGGCGCTAATTTATGTCCTGCCTTACGACAGGGCCACCGTCACCAAGGGTATCCTACCCAAACTCATAGATATAGAAAAGATACAAGACGAGCTTGCCTACCTGTATCCCCATTCAAAGTGGGAGATCAACTTTTCGGTGGAGCGAGAAGATACAAGGGGGGTGTCCTTTGACTTTAAGCAGGTTCTGGCAGGCACGGACCGCAAAAAACCGCTGAGCTCTATTGGATCGGAAAAGACAATACACCTGTTGTATACAGATGACATAATCCCATACTTGACAGATTGGGCAGACGGGCAGGACCGAGAGTATGCAGATGGGCAGACGCACATCATTCCACTGCTGATAGCAGTCGGTACCAATACGGAGGCCGATCTATACATGAATAGATTTGGCGTTTTGGGTATTGCCCCTCCGCAGCCCAACTCCACTGAAGCCTGCTGCGCCTTTGCAGTCACAAGCCAGAAGAAGCTCTGGAACGAGAATGTGGGATTCACGGATCTGCTGATCCATGAGGTGGGACATGCAGTGGGCCTCATGCATCCATTTATGAGTATAGACCAGTATGGCGGCACAACAGGAAACGAATACTTTCAATGGTATGCCAGCCCGATGACATACTCCTCGCCCAACTCGGGATGTGGACTCTTGTTCTACCTCATATACCCAGAACCGTGCGGAAATGCGTCTCTGTCGTTTACCGAGTTTGAACGAAACGTGATTACGGATGCCCGTCTTGTCTCGCTGTGGGAGAAGGCCGATGCCAACCTGCGGCAGGGCGACTTCCAGAATACTGACGCGTCGGCTCTACTCTCAGACTCAAAGAGGGCGCATGATGACGGGGATCTTTATTCCTTGAGGGGCTCACTGGCGCTTGCCAAGGAGGCTTACAAACTGAGCTTGTCTGACGCCGATGGAGGGGACCGGCATGATGAGGAAACTACGGTGCAGCCGCCGCAGCCGCCGCAGCCGCCATCTACTGTCCCATCTTGGGTAAAGAACAACGCCAAATGGTGGTCTGACGGTCTACTTGACGACACCACATTCATGCAAGGAATACAGTATCTGCTTGAAAACGGCGTAATTGTAATACATGACCTTCCAGAATGCACCGCCCCGTCTTCTGCAGAGAAGATTCCATCATGGGTAAAGAACACTGCTGGGTGGTGGTCAGACGGCCTGTTAAGCCAAGATGACTTTGTGGGTGGCATCAAGTATATGATTGAGCAGGGCCTGATCTGCATACAATGACCACACATCAGTCATACCTGCCAAGACCACACATCAGTCATGCCTGCTCGATGAACATACCGCCCTCTTTTGTCATTGATCTGCGCGGTACGCCCTTTTGTACATACACCTGTTTATGAAATTTAATACAGATACAATATTTGTTCACGTTTTTGATTTTTAGCTTTCTATACATTTAGATAAACTTGGGCAATCTTATATAATTCTGGTTTTAAATTAAGGTATGAAGACTGGAGGATATGCGTAATGGCCACAGCCTATGTCTTGATAAACTGTGAGCTGGGCTCCGAAGAGGCAGTCATCTCAGAACTAAAATCCATTGAGGGTGTCGTAGAAGTGCACGGTACCTTTGGAGCATATGACATCTTGGCAAAGGTGGAGTCGTCCCTCGTGGAGGCCTTGCGAGAGACCATAACATGGAAGATCAGAAAGATTCCAAAGATCAGATCGACTCTGACACTGATGGGTATAGAAGGTCAGCAATAACGGACAGCTGTACTTCACATCCCCCCTTCTTTTGTAATGGGTCGTGCATCCATATACTCTTCTTCACGTTTGATCATTTGCTTATGTTGCCGTCTGTGGGACGGCCGTCTGTAGACGTATGCGGCCTGCCCCCGCCGTATGGACCCGCGATGATGAGGCGCCGCCGTGTAGATTTGCTGTTAATCTGTAATGTGCCTCTGCATATCTCTGTCTCTTGATCTGGGATGGTTGAGGTGAAGCAGGACATCTGTGCACGCCTTTTCCACCTGCCGTTTTTCAACAATGTGTGTCTTTGGAGTGCAATCGGGTTTCGTATCGTCTAATTGTTCTGTCGCAGCCGCAGCAGGTGGTTCTGTAATTGTGTTGTGCAATATGGAGTCTTGATCGTCCACGCCGCCCAAGTTAAGCCTGAGGTGCCTGCCAGTGGACCCGACAATAAAGCACAAGTACCTAGATTCCGGATTTCTATAGTACATGTAGAGCTCCCTTTGGCCCCGTACGTCCCAGTCCGACTCGGTTCTGAAGAGAAACTTGTAACCCTTTGGAATGTTTGGGGACAGGTCTACCTCCGTGGTATCAAAGAACCCGCTCTGGATATCCTTTGACCATGATTCCTTGTAGAATACCGGAATTAAATAGTCGCTGAGTTTTGTCTCCTCTCCCAGCCTCTCCCTTGCCACATCTACATACTCTTTTCTTATGTCAAGGCCAAGGTACCTTCTCCCCATGTTGTATGCGACTTTGGTGGTCTGTCCGCTACCGTTCATCGGGTCTAGGACCATGTCCCCCTTCTGGGTCAGTAGCGTAATCAACCTCCATGGAATCTGTTCTGGAAAAGGAACAGGGTGCTTGATCATACCCGGGGGCACGGGTGCAATATTCCAGATGGAGTTGGCCAGCTCCCGCTTTACAATCCGGTTTAGCGGAATTTTTGCACCATCTGTCTTTATTATGTCGTCTCTTACCCTCCCCTTCTGCAGGATCAGTATGTATTCGTGCATTATGTTTGCCCTAAAGTAGCCCGGATACGGATATTGGATGAATATGCCAAGCCGGTTCCCCGAACCCTTTCTTCCCGACGTGACCTTGTGCCAGATTATCATATCCCTGAACCTCCATTTTTTTGGATCGTCCTCGTTTTCATGATTTACCAGCCTTGACAGCAACAGCGACGGCAACGGGATGAGTTTGGCATCGACCACCTCGTCCCCTATTACGATGCAACAGAATCCTCCATCCTTTGTCACGCTGAAGACCTGTTCGAATATGTGCTGCATCGTATCCATGTATGCCTCAGTCGTATCCCCTCCGGTTCCCCTCATCCATACACTGTTGGATTCCTTTAGGTTGGTTACGTGCTGGGTATAGTTGATTGCGTTCCTGTAGGGCGGTGACGTTACTGTCAATGCAACAGAGTCGGGCCTCACATATTTTGCAAGCTCTCCGGCGTCACCCTGTATGATCTCGTTCTCTCTGTACTCCTGTTTCACTGGAGTGTCTATTATGTGACATTTCAAAAATGTTCCTAGATGCATGACTTGTTTTCCACAAATCTAGCGCACCACGACTGCAAACGGTTCGGTGACAAACCGCACATCAGAAAAGATGCCGGCCAGAATCAATTGGGGGCAGTTCGGTCTTTCCATTATGGTTTTTTCAACTACTGCGAGTTGCTCCAATTTTTGCATCCATGTAGATACAGGGGATCCATCCTCATTGATCTGTTGTGGTTGTCTGCATGATTCAAACCACCCACAAAATTCAACATGGGAGCTAATGTTGATCCCAAGTACAAATTTAGCAAATCATTCGATTAGCCCAGACATTCACTAGGATTGATCTGACTGTACATCATCCTCGTGGTTTTGCAGGGGCGGATTATACAAACATCGGCGCCGCGTCCGTCTGATACGTTCCGACCAGTCACACGATATATGCGGTCGTGCTGTTCAAAACCGCTTGTCATGTTGATAAAAGAAAGTGATTAGAGGGCCTCGTTGCCGCTCTTTTTGTTTGAGATGTTTACAACACTCTCAACGTCTCTCACTGCAATGATTCCGTCTCCGGCATTTCCTGTATATACTGCAGCTGATAACGCGCTGGTGACCTTTTCAACATCACTGTCTGAAACAATGCTTGTTATGGTTACGACTGCAGTATACTCGGCAACTGCAGAGCCTGTTCCTCTGCCCTGCCTGACAGTACGTCTCTTGCTTGAGCCACGGCCTCTTCCTTCAGTGACGGTAAAGCCGCCTACGATATCATTGAGTGCTCCTACTGCTGCATTTAGTCTACTGCTTACAATCGTTGCTTCGATCTGTTTCATTAATATTATGCCTCTTGATCTTGCTTAAAAACTTTAGATGAATTTTTTGAGATATTGTGATATTATCATGGGAGCGACGAAAACATGTTGGAAATGATGCTGGAAATACCGAATGTGATGTAAACCATCCCATGGTGCAGTTGTCTTATGCTTGACCTGAACGGTTACTGGTAGTGTTCACTGATTTTATCTGGTGGTGGTTGCTGCTAAGACCGTTGCTGCTAAGACCGTTGCTGCTAAGACCGTTGCTGCTAAGACTGCTACTGTTGAGGCGCCGTCGTTGAGGCTGCCGCTGCTGTCTAGGCTGCTGAGGCGGCTTGTAGGCTTGGCCGTGCCCTATAGTAACAGCAGTACCCCCTCACGCCACCTGCGCACAGTCTAGTTACATGCATAAATACGCAAGAATGTATGGTATCTTGATGGACGATAAACTGTTTGACAACGTAAAGGCGCTGCTGGCAGGTGACTTTGGGGATGATCAGATTCTCAAGCAGATACACCGAGCGTGCAAGAACAACGAGGTCATCAGCAATTATGAGAAGAAATACGTACGGGATCTGGCAGAACGCTACTTGGTCAAAGGCAGTCTAGAGGCCGCACCAGAGCCCGCTTCGTATGTGCCGGCTGTAAAGATACTCGAATCACCCGTAGTGGAGAGCAGAGTGGCAGCAGTAGGACAACAGCAGCAACAGCCAGTCGAGCCCATGGTGCAGCACTCAGACGATGACGGCGGCCAGTCGACAGGCTTGGTCTCTTCACACTTGCCATCATCGTTGAAGACAACAAGGAAGAACACGCGAATTATCGCAGCGGTGGCGGCCGTTGCCGCGCTGGTGGTTATATCCGCAGTCGCATACGCGCTCAGTGATCCGTCCGATGTTGGCACGGATGAGGATATAATGCCGCTTGATACGCCAGACCCGCCGCCTGTCCCTGACGTATTGTTTGATGTAAGTATGGATCTCGCAGAGTACTCTGGGGGCGATCTGATCTCCATCAGCGGCGCATCGGACAATGCAGATAACGTGGCCCTTGCAGTGGAGAATCCTGCGGGCATGACCATATGGGAGGAGACCGTACAGGCAAGGGCTGGGGGAACCTACTCCACGCTGACCATTGCCGGTGGTCCGGGATGGGATGAATATGGCACGTACACACTTCATGCCACCAGCAGCGACGGCATGTCCGACATGTATACGTTTGATCTTGTACCGTAGTGGCTTGACGGCACTATCTGAGCAGACTATCTGCGGCAGTACTCGCCTTCTGCATCCCTGTACGTGATGTGGCATCCCTCTGGATTTCTTCTTGATTTTTTGGCATTCAGCGCGTTTTGGTATGCGTCAAAGTGCTCTATCAGGTACAGCTCACCCCTTGGATTGGTAAAGTAATCGATTCCAACTAGGTTGAATCCTGTGTCGGGCGTGATTTTTTCCCACTCTTCTGCAGGCCGCTGATCTTCGTCCGTACCGTTGTTGTGGTGGGTCAGCGTACGCCGCCTGCCGCATACTCATCGATCATAGATCATCAGGCTCTTCTCTTCGAGAAGCGCGTGCAGGTTGTGGACTGAACGATATACGTCAGTCTCGCGCTTGGCCCCTGTGCATACCAGCTTGCCTGACGCGAAGAGAAGTATCACCGTTTTTGGATGCAACATCCTGTGTATGAGTCCAGGGAACTGCTCTGGTTCGTACATGCTTCTAGGAAGAGTTCTTGCGGCCTTTTCCAGATGGATCTTTCCGCCCAAGTTGATCGCGGCCACTATATTCTGAACGGTAATTATGGCATCATTATTTATCTTGATCCTGCCCTTCCTGAGTCTCTGTACCACGGTATTAACTGCCTTTATTGCCATCTCTTCTGACTTTGCCCCCGTACAGACCATCTTTCCGGTCCTGAATATCAACGTGGCCGTTCTGGGATTGCTCAGCCTAAAGACTAGTCCGGGGAACTGCTCGGGATGATATTCCGTATCTGGAAACCTCTTTGTTATCTCGTTGAGATCGATCTTCTGCTCCACTGATGCAGACGCAACAACATTTTCAATACTAACAACCGGCTTTGTTTGGGGCATGAATTTTGCTTGTGTCGCGGGTATATATACTAGCAACTTTTGGGCGGGTAAGAGATTATCTCCTTTATGCACTGTATGAGTTCGACGTAAATAATTTGTCAAATTTGTGTTTGGGATCAGTGATTTGGATGTGGGGGACATAGACGGCTGTTGGGTGCCTGTAATGGTCCTATG